>CAYQYM010000269.1:0-3930 GCA_964421715.1 uncultured Acidipila sp. | reverse complement strand
GCTCATGCTTGTGCCGCGCCTACTGCATATCTGCGTGATAAACAGTTTTACTAAAGCATCGCCCAGGTGCTAGGATTCCGCCGTCTGGTAGAGGAGGAATGCTTGGATCGTCGTAAGTTTGTTACACGCTCTCTTGCGCTCATGGGCGGCTCCACGCTGCCGCTGCGCAGTTTCGGTCTCGGCCTGCGGCAGGCGCCCGGCTCCACCACGCTTGGTCCCGTTCCCGGCGCGGTTGCACAAAATGCAATCGCCGCTGCCCGGTTTCCTGAAAAATTTTATTGGGGCAGCGCCACGGCCAGCTACCAGGTGGAGGGCGCATGGAAGGAAGACGGGAAGGGAGAATCGATCTGGGACCGCTTCTCACATACCATCGGCAAGATAAAGGGCGGCGACACGGGTGACGTAGCCTGCGACCAGTACCATCGCTACAAGGAAGACATCGTGCTGATGAAGCAGCTCAATCTCAAGAGCTGCCGCTTCTCGATTGCATGGCCGCGCATCCAGCCCACCGGCTCGGGCGCCGTGAACCAGAAGGGCCTGGACTACTACAGCCGTCTCACCGATGCGCTGCTGGGCGCCGGCATTCGCCCGCTCTGCACCGTCTACCATTGGGACCTGCCGCAGTCACTTGAAGACCAGGGCGGCTGGCCGAACCGCGACACCGCAGCCCGCTTTGCTGATTACGCCGGCATCGTGGCCAGGAGCCTCGGTGACCGCATCGACACCTGGGCCATCTTCAATGAGCCGTGGGTCTTTACCTACGTCGGCTATGCCACCGGCGTGCACGCGCCCGGCAAAACGGATGTCACCCTCTTCCTGAAGGCCTCGCATACCGTCAACCTGGCCCAGGGCGACGCCTTTCGCGCGATGAAGGCAGCCGCGCCGAGGGCGAAGATCGGCTCCGCCTTCAGTATGTCTCCTGGCGCCCCCAAGACCGGCACCGAGGCCGACCAGGCCGCCACAGCTCGCTTCCACGCCCTGAATAACGTCTGGTTCCTTTACACGGCGATCAATGGCCAATACCCGAAGGCCTTTCCCGGGGAGACACCGCTGGACCGCATGGGCTACCAGCCGAGTGATGAGAAGCGGATGCGGGCACCGCTGGACTGGGTTGGAATCAACTACTACAACCGCCACCTGGTCTCCGACAGCAACGAAAACGAGAGCCACTACACTGCGGTGATGCCCGCCGAAGGCCCCCTCACTGATAACGGCTGGGAGGTGTGGCCGCAAGGCATCTACGACATCGTGATGCAGATCACGAAGGAGTACAACCGGCCCATCCTCGAGATCACGGAAAACGGCTGCGCGTACGATGACGCTCCTTACGCCGGAGCGAACGGCGGCGTACCGGACCCGCGGCGAACGGAGTTCTACCGCGGCCACCTGGCCGAGCTGGCGCGCGCCATCCAGGACGGCGCAGACGTGCGCGGCTACCACGCCTGGAGCCTGCTCGATAACTTCGAATGGGCCGAGGGATATAGCCAGCGATTCGGGCTCTGTTACGTCGACTATCGCGACCAGAAGCGCACCATCAAGGACTCCGGGCACTGGTACGGCCGCGTGGCCGCCTCGAACCACCTGAGGGTTTAGCTTGCGGTGTGCAGGGACAGCGATGCTCCGCTTTTCACCGTCCTTTCTTGCCCTATCTGCTACACTAAGGGCGCGTTAGAACCGAACCGGGCAAGTGCAGTGATGGCCCATTCGGCAGTGTCTGCCAGCAGTGGTTCCGATTCAGCTCCAGCGCAACTTCAAAACCAGGAAAAAAGCACCAATGGAACAAGGAACAGTGAAGTGGTTTAACGACGCGAAGGGTTTCGGCTTCATCTCCCGCCAGAACGGGGAGGATGTCTTCGTGCATTTCTCAGCCATCAATTCGAATGGCTTCAAGAGTCTGCAAGAGGGTCAGGCCGTGCAGTTCAACGTCGTGAAGGGGCCAAAGGGCTGGCAAGCGGCAGACGTTCAGCCGCTGTAAGGCAGTCAGGACGCAGAACTATCAGACAGGCAGAAAAAGAGGCAGGCCTTCGGGCCTGCCTCTTTCTGCTCAGCGTGACAAAACCTGGCAATCGCGCTGCACCATTCCATCCCTGTGCACCGCTTTGTCACTATCCCGCGCTCTGGATTAGCTGTCAGTGCGATTTTTTGAATGCACAATTGCGAGTTCCGAAAAGTGTTCGTTCACCCATACATATCCGCCGGCATGCGCGCCGCACTGCACTACCACATTCTCCGATCGGCTCCCGCGCCCACGCCAGCGTCCTCAGGGCTGGGTGCCGGCATTGCCTCACGAGCATGATCGCGCGCGCCTGGCGAGGTCGGGTCCAGCGACTTGGTCTTCGGCATTGCCTGGACGCCGGGCTGGTTTTCCCAGCCGGGCAACACCTGGCTGCCGGTGATGAGGCGGGCGCCATACTTAAAGCTGAAGTAGGTCCAGGCCCACTGGAAAAGGACGGCCACGCGATTGCGGAAGCCGATGAGGAAGTAGATGTGCACCACCAGCCAGGTGACCCAGGCCATGAACCCGCCCCAGTGTGCCTTGAAGGGCCACTTGATGTCGGCCACGGCGGCCATCCTTCCAATCGTAGACATGTCACCTTTGTCGAAGTAATGGAAGGCAGGCCGGCGCTGCCCGTTCAGGTCGGCGGCTACCAGGCGCCCCACGTGCGTGCCCATCTGGAGAGCGGGCTGGGCCACGCCCGGTACCTGCTTGCCGTTCTGCTCGAAGTGCGCAAGATCGCCCAGGACGAAGATCTCCGGATGCCCTGCCGGGTTCAGCGTCTCGTTCACGAGCACGCAGCCACGTTTGTCCGTCTCAACTCCCAGCAGCTTGCCGAGCGGCGAGGCCTGCACGCCCGCGGCCCACAAGGTCACCACGGAATCGATGCGCCGGTCACCCAGCATGACGTAGCCCGGCTGCACGTCCGTCACATGCTGGCCGGTGTGTACCTCAACGCCAAGCTCCTTGAGTTGGTCCACTGCTTTCTTTGAAAGATCTTCCGGATACGCGCCGAGTATGCGCGGCGAGCCCTCGAGGATCATCACGCGCGCAAGAGCCGGGTCAATGTGCCGGAAGTCCCGCTTCATGTAAAGCTTTGCAATGTCTGAGATGGCTCCGGCCAGTTCCACGCCCGTGGGACCACCGCCAATGATTACAAAGTTCAGCGGCGGATGACTGCCGGTTTCAAGCATCTGGCGCTCCGCCAGCTCGAAGGCCAGCAGCACGCGGCGGCGAATCTCCGTTGCGTCCTCGACGGTTTTAAGACCCGGCGCAAGCGCAGCCCAGTTATCGTGACCAAAGTAGGAGTGCGTGGAGCCGGTTGCGACCACCAGGTAATCGTAGAGCATCTCCGCCCCGCTCTTGAGATTTACGCGGCGCGCGGCTGTGTCAAAGCTGAGCGCCTCGTCCATCAGCACTTCCACGTTTTGCCGCTCGCGCAGGATTGTCCGGATCGGAGCGGCGATATCGGCAGGCGAGAGCACGGCCAGGGCAACCTGGTAGAGCAGCGGCTGGAAGGTGTGGTGGTTGCGCCGGTCCACCAGCGTGATGTCCACCGGCAGCTTGCTCAAAGCCAGCGCCGCGTTCAAACCGCCGAACCCGCCGCCCAGGATCAGCACCCGGGGCCTGCGGCCCTCCTGCACTGCCGGAATCCTCATCACGCCCTGCGCCGCAGTAGCCATGCACCCTCCCGTTCCTAAGAAGAGAGCTGCAGGGCACTCTGAACACGCCACAGTTCCTCCACGGACGGCCACCGCTGGGCGTGAGCCGAACAGCCTGTAAACAACCTTCCCCTACTCTGCGCGCAGCGCGCTCACCGGGTTCACCGTGGCCGCGCGGCGCGCTGGCAGGTAGCAGGCCAGGCAAGCCGTCGCCACCACAGCGCCGCAGACGGCCAGGTCGGTAGCAGAGTCAGCAGGCCTCACGTGTACACG
>CAYQYM010000268.1:0-3935 GCA_964421715.1 uncultured Acidipila sp. | reverse complement strand
GCCTACAACGATAATCTGTACGTAACCCCTGCGCTGGATGCGGAGTTTGCCCGCGTTGAGGCGGATGTTGTCCGCGTCTTCGAGCGCGTGGCCAAGCAGGCCGCAGCCATGGCCGTCACTCCTGCCACGAATGCGCGCCCCGAGCCTGACACGAAAGCCCGGCGCGAGTCCCTGGGCAAACACCCTTGTGGTTGACGCAGTGCATCGCCCGGACACCGGCCCGGCTTCAAGGCCCGCCAGCCGCCTCGCTCACGCTCTCTATCGCCGCATGCTCTCGCCCCTGCTGCATGCGCCGGGGCTGGCTGCCGGCGGCTGCCGCTTTCAGCCTACTTGCGGCGATTACGCGGCCATAGCGTTCAGCCAGCATGGGCTTTTTCGGGGCGGCAGGCTGGCCCTGGTCCGGCTCTGGCGGTGCCGTCCGTTGTGGCTCGGCGGCAGGCCTGCAGCCTATGATCCCGTTCCTTCCTCCTCCCAGCAGTTACCATAGAGTTTGAACGAAACAGCATAGGAAGCATTCTTGGCAGAGATACGTAATCCCAATCAGCAGGGTGGAGGTCAGGATTCGAATAGCATCCTGATGTTCACAAGCCTCTTTCTTATCGTGTTTTTAGGTCTTCAATACTTTCGCCAGCCGAAGAAGCCGGCCGAGCCGCAGAATGCTGCGAAGCAGACCGCGGCGGCGCACACAGGATCCGCCGCTGCAATAGATACGGCGTCGGCGCCTACCCTGCCGGACAGAGCGCCAGGCGTGGCCAATGTGGCCGCGAACGGCGAGCAGACCACGGTCGTCGAGAATGAGCTTTATCGCATCACCTTTACCAATCGTGGTGCGCAGGTAAAGTCGTGGATACTCAAGAAGTACAAGAATGAAGAGGGCAATCCGCTGGACCTGGTGAACGGCGAAGCCGCGGCGCGGTACGGCTATCCGCTCTCCCTCTACACCTATGACGGCGCGCTGAAGGCAAGGTTCGACGGCGCACTTTTTAAGCCCTCGGCAACCGGAACGGTCGCTGCGCCGGGCGAGGTCAGCTTCGAGTACGCGGCCGGCGGCCTTGAGGTGCGCAAGACCTTCCGCTTTGATACCAGCTACGTGATACACGCCGAAGTCTCGGCAACGCTAAACGGTGCTCCGCTGCAGACGCTGCTCGCCTGGCCCTCGGGCTTTGGCGACCAGCAGACGCTGCCGCAGTACGCCAGCGGCATGCTGGACGTGATGCAGAACGGCAAGAACGAGCAGACGGCCGCCAAGAAGGTCTCAGGCGGAGCGACCTTGCATGGACCCTTCGACTGGGCTGGCGTCAGCGATCTCTATTTCGCGTCGGTCTTCCTGCCGGAGAGGCCTGAAGACGCGACCTTTGTCAGCCTGCACAACACGGTCAGCATTCCGCGCAACCGCAAGAAGCCGGAGGCGGGCCAGACGGATCAGGCGTCCGTGCTGGGTGCGGCCATGGGCGGCGCCGGAAGCTACAGCCTGCGCGTCTTTGCCGGGCCCAAGTCGCTGGACGTGCTCAGCTCGATCAAATCTGTCACCGGGGTGAATCTGGAAAAGACGGTCAGCTTCGGCTGGTGGGGCATCATCGCCAAGCCGCTCTTCCTCGTGCTGCGATTCTTTCACGAGCGCGTGGTGGCGAACTGGGGCTGGGCCATCCTGCTGCTCACGCTGATCCTGAACGTGGCCATGCTGCCGACGCGCTTCCAGATGATGAAGTCGTCGCTCAAGATGCAGCGCCTGCAGCCGCAAATGGATCAGATCAAGCAGAAGTACGCAAAATTCAAGGCCACCGACCCGCGCCGCCAGGAGATGAACAAGGAGATCTTCGACCTGCAGAAGCGCGAGGGCGTGAACATGTTCGGGAGCTGCATCCCGATGCTGCTGCAATGGCCGCTGCTCTTTGGCTTCTACCGCATGCTGTCGAACGTGATCGAGTTGCGGCAGGCGCACTGGCTCTGGCTGCCCGATCTCGCCGCTCCGGACCCGTACCACATCCTGCCGGTGTTTTTCATCATCTCGATGTTCCTGGTGCAGTACCTGACGCCGTCGCCGGGCGTCGACCCGGCGCAGCAGAAGATGATGGCCTTCACGATGCCAGCGGTCTTCGGCTTCATGACGTGGAACATCGGCTCGGGCCTGGCGCTCTACTGGGCCTGCTCGAACGTGCTCGGCATCGTGCAGCAGATGGCGATGAACCGGACATCGCTGGGCCGGGAGATGCGGGCCATCGCCGCCCGGCGCGCAGCGAAGCGGATTCAGAAGGGGCGGTAGCGAAGCACGGCAGGTCTTCGCCACCGGAGGGCATTTTCCGCCCCGGGCGGTTTAAATGACGTGAAGCGGCCAAGGTCCGCGTAGGCCCGGCTGCTTTCTATTGATCGATTTGGGGTGTAGTCACGCTGCCCAGATGGGTGAAACGCTTCAGCCCGCCTGGCACGGTTCTGAGCTTATGCGAAAGAAGCCCCACTCAAGCCAAAACCAGGCTTGAATGGGTCACCCGCCGTGGCTCCCGAGAGTGGCTATTTGGTCACTCCAATCGTAATGAGCCACTTGTCTACCAACTCGGGCCAAGCGGTCGCCGGCAGGTTCGTTCTTCGCAAGCCGAAAGCGTGTCCGCCTTGTGCGTAGATGTGCATCTCGGCGGGAACCCCGGCCTTCTTCAAGCCCATGTAGTACGACATAGCTTGTTCAACACCATCAACCTTGTCGTCTTCATTTTGGAGAATGAACGTGGGAGGCGTCTGGCTAGTGATGTGATCGCGTATGTCGGGCTGCAGCTCGATACTGTTCTCCGCGACCATGAGATGGCGGGGTAAATAGCAATCGCAAAATCAGGACGGCAGCTCACGGCGTCGGTGGCATCGACGGGCTTGTAAACACGTTGCCCGAAATGGACGCTTGTAGCTGCCACGAGGTTTCCACCGGCTGAAAAGCCGATGACACCAATGCGCTTCGGGTCGATGTGCCATTCGGCGGCGTGCTGCCGTGTCAAACTGATGGATCGTTGCGCATCGTCCAAGGCTTGAGGAGCCTGGGGGTAACCGCCCGACTTTGGATATTTGGCTGTCCCAGGCACGCGGTATTTCACCAGTACGCAAGTGATCCCGCGTGAGTTGAGCCAATCGCAAACCTCTGTGCCTTCGAGATCCATGGCGAGCACCTGATAGCCACCCCCCGGAAAGACGACCACGGCTGCACCCGTGTTCTTACCTTTTGGCGAGTAGACGGTCATTGTGGGGTTAGAGACCCGCTCATCGGAAAGCCAGGGCTTCCCTGCGACTCGGTCGTGGGGGTCGTCCGCCCACTGGGAATATTCAGGGCCGTCATAGGTGACTGGATCGGGCGGTGGGCCGGGCCACAAGCGCATTTCATGATGACGTGGGGACGGTTGCCAAGGTGGAAGGTACTTCTGTGCGAAGACGCCAGAACACAGGAAAGTTGCGGCGAGAATCGGCACCGCCAGCGAGCGAAGAAAGCGCACCATGGAATACCTTCGTAGCGGCACTTTAAAGGCGCGAGCTGCATTCTTGTTAGGGATTACGAGTAAACAGCCGAACTCGTGGTTTGAGCCTAAGACCATTTCGTGGGCGGACGTGTTAACAAAGCTGAGTCCCGGTGTGCAAATTAGGGTCATTCATCAAAGCGGGAAGAGGGGTGCAGGGGAGAGACCGAAGCGGAATCTCCCCTGCGCGCCGTGAGCGGCGCTAGTCTAGTTCGGCCGGTGGCCCATTCAAGCCTGGTTTTGGCTTGAGTGGGGCCTCTCGGCTGCGGAGCTGGGCCTTGCCTATGCCCGTCGCGCTTTCTCGATGTCGGATTTGATTCCACCGGCCCCTGGCTGCCGCTTGCATAGTGCCGGGAGCTGCTCCATTCCCAGTCTCCCGGCGCATCGGACAAGCTCCGCTTTACCGGGTTGCGATGAGTCGAACGAAGCTTCTCCACAAACTGG
>CAYQYM010000267.1:0-3936 GCA_964421715.1 uncultured Acidipila sp. | reverse complement strand
GGGAAGGCCCGTGGGGGGCGTGAACGCAGCGGGCGGTTAGGTGTGCTTGTCTACGAACGAAAGGCCGCTGCCTCCGGTCGGCTCCAGCGCGCCCAGCCGGAATCCGAGCAGGATGCCCGGCTTCACCCACGCGTTCACGCGCCAGCCGGTGGGGGCAGCCGGGTCCGGCTCAGCCGCGCGCACGCGGCCCATCTCCAGCGCCGCGCGGAGGTCCAGGAAAGCCGCATTTGCGTCAGCTTCGCCCGCCGCTGCGGCTCCGGCGTTGAAGTGCTGCTCGATTCTCGCGCGCAGATCGCTCACTCCGCGCTCTCCACGCCACGCAAGAAATGCGCGCAGCCAGGCGAGCAGTCGGCGGCCACGTAATGCGCACCATCGAACCGAAAGCAGGTGACACCGGTGTACCGGGAGGACTCATGGGTGAGGAGCATGAGCTCAGGATAGCGCTCTTGGCCGGTTACGGCTGCTCCCCATGCGCCGGTCAGGCTGGTGCCCATGCCGTCTCGCCAGCCGCCCAGGCTGCGCAGCCGGCCCTTTACAGAGCCCAGCACCCACACCGGGCAGTTCTGATAGCTGCCGCACATGGTGCTCGAGCGATAGCGCACCAGGTAAAGTCCGGGCGCGGGCTGTTGAAACTCAAGCCGCGCGGCAAATCGTAGCCGGTACCCGGCCGCCGTGCTGCTTTCGCGTGCTACATCCTGCCCCGCCATCTCGGTTGTATCTTCGGCAAGTGCGCGAACGATCTCCTGCCGCCGTGCTGCTCCGAGTGTAGCTAGGGAGGCTGCATGCTTGAGCGAGAAGACGCGCGCCGGGCAGGCCGCATCCGCGCTGACGCGCACCGTACCCGCTATCCAAAGGCAGAGCAGGAAACTCGGAAGCATGCGAACCACGAGCGGGTGCCGCATGCTAGAACATCCTCAGGTCGCCCTCTTCCGGCGGCGCGTGCGACAGCAGTCCCAACTCTCCGGCAATGCGCTCCAGCCGGGCCCGTGCCGCAGGTGAAACAGGCGTCATTGGCAGCCGCAGATGTTCCTCGCACCGCCCCATGCGGGTGAGCACGGCCTTCACCGGCGCGGGGCTTGGCTCGATAAAATTGGCCAGGAGGAGCCGGTAAAATTTGCGGTTAATGCGCCGCGCAGAGGGCCAGTCGCCGGCCAGCGCCGCTCGCACCATTCCGGCCATCTCCGCCGGAATCTCGTTTGAAGCAACCGAGACCAGCCCGGCGCCGCCGACAGCCAGGACGGGGAGAGCCACTGAGTCATCCCCTGCGTAGACGCGAAAGCTGCGCGGGACGAGTGTGACAAGTTCCGTAATCTGCGGCAGGTTGCCGCTCGACTCCTTGATGCCGACGATGTTCGGCGCCGACTCAATCAGCCGCAGCACCGTTGCCGGCTCGAGGTTGGCGCCAGAGCGCGATGGAATGTTGTAGAGCACCACGGGCACCTTCACGGCCTGCGCAACCGCCTTGAAGTGCTCGAACTGCCCGTCCTGCGACGGCTTGTTGTAGTAGGGATTCGCGGTAAGCACGGCCGTGATGCCGGGAACCTTCGCCGCCATGCGCGCCCGGCGCGCGGCCTCCCGCGTGGCGTTGTGTGTGCAGCCGGCCCACACGGGCACGCGGCCTGCCGCGGCCTCCGTCACGATGCGCAGCACCTGCAGCCACTCCTCATCGTTCAGAGTGGGCGTCTCGCCGGTGGTGCCGCAGGCCACCAGCCAATCGATACCGCTCTCTACCTGCCATTGCACCAGTGCGTAGAGCGCCTGCTCATCCAATGCTCCATCGGCCCGGAAGGGTGTCACCAGCGCCGTGCCACAGCCAGTCAGTTCCATAACTGAGTGAGTGTACTAAAGACGCTAGCTTTCGTACCGGACTTATCGGGCAGGCTTATCGGGCAGGGACATATCGGGCAGGGCTTAGCCGGGCCCTCAATCCTGCCCCTTGCCGATGTCCATGCTGGGCGTGATCGGGTTGCGCTCGTCGATGTACTTTTCCATGCTGCTGTCGAGCACGCCCTGTGCAGCGAGGATAAAGTCGATCGCGTCGCGCCCGGCACCATGGCCACCGCTGTTAGGAGTAATCCAGTGCGCCGCGGCTTTCACCTGCGGCCGCGCATTCGCGACCGCGATGGCAAACCCGCAGACCCGCATCACCGGCAGGTCGATCACGTCGTCGCCCACATAGGCAATTTGCTCGAGCGTGAGACTTTCCTTCTCCATCACCTCGCGCACGGCCTGCATCTTAAATGACTGCCCCATGTAGACGTATTTCAAGCGCAGGTCGCGCGCGCGCAGGGCAACCGTCTCCGAAATGCGCTTGGTGATGATGCCGCACTCGATGCCGGCGATGCGCGCCAGCGATATGCCGGAGCCATCGTGCGCGTTGAATCCCTTAGCCTCGATCATGCTCGCTGACGAGATGGCGTAACCGCCCTTGCTCTCCATCGTGGCAGCATGTTCTGCGGTGGCGTGGCTCGGCGCCGGGGCAGGAAAGATCCAGATGCCGCCGTCTGTCAGTACTCCGTCCACATCGAACAGAATCATCCTGACGCGGCGTGCGCGCGCCTCCGCACTGAGGGTCTCATCAACCATGGCTCGATTCTAACGGCAGCTCTTGAACGGCTCTCCTCCGCGCGTATTACCGGACGCAGCAGCGAGCGAAGATAGGTCGAAGGCCGGGTTAGAATAATGCATGTTGTCCGCAGTGCCCGTGTCCGCCCCGCTCCACCCTGACCTTGCCTGGGCCCATCCGGTGGTGCAGGAGTGGTTCGTTACCCGCTTTGGCACGCCAACCGAGCCGCAGCAGCACGGCTGGGCACACCTTCTAGAAGGCAAGCCAACGCTCATCTCCGCACCGACCGGCTCGGGCAAGACGCTGGCTGCGTTTCTCATCTGCATCGACCGTCTGCTGCGCAAGGCGATTACGGGTGAGCTCGCCAGCGAGACCGAGGTGGTCTACGTCTCGCCGCTGAAGGCGCTCTCAAATGACGTGCAGAAGAACCTGGACGGGCCCCTTGCAGAGATTCAGCGGCTGGCGCTCGCGCGCGGCTATCTCTGCCCGCAGATTCGCACGGCAGTGCGCACCGGAGACACGCTGCCCGCGGAGCGGCGCTCCATGCTGAAGCGGCCGCCGCACATCCTGGTCACCACACCGGAGTCGCTCTACATTCTGCTCACGGCAGAGAAGAGCCGCGCCAACCTGCGCCGCGTGCGCACCATCATCGTCGATGAAATCCATGCGATGGTGGACGACAAACGCGGCGCGCACCTGGCGCTCACTCTGGAGCGGCTCGACGCGGTGGTGCGAGGCGAGAACCGCCTGGTGCCCGGCACGATGCTCACCGGCGTGCTCACGCCGCCGCAGCGCATCGGGCTCTCGGCCACACAGAACCCGATCGAGCTTGTAGGTGAGTTTCTCGGCGGTCCGCGCGCAGCCGAGGTGGCCATCGTGCAGGTTGGCCAGCGCCGCATGCTCGACCTCGCCATTGAGATTCCTTCCGGCGAACTTGGACCCATCGCCTCCAACGCCGTGTGGGACAGCGTCTATGAACGGCTGGCGCAGCTCGCGGTCGAGCATCGCTCGACGCTGGTCTTTGTGAACACGCGGCGCATGGTAGAGCGGCTGGCCTACGCGCTGGGCGAGCGGCTCGGCACCGGGCACGTGGCCGCGCACCACGGTAGCCTCTCGCGCAAGCTGCGCCTGGAAGCAGAGCGCCGGCTTAAAAATGGCGAGGTGCGGCTGCTGGTGGCCACCGCCTCGCTTGAGCTCGGCATCGACATCGGCGCCATCGATCTCGTCTGCCAGGTGAACACGCCGCGCGCCATCGCCACCGCCATGCAGCGCGTGGGCCGTGCCGGCCACTGGCGTGGAGCCATTCCCAAGGGCCGCTTTTTCGTGACCACGCGCGACGACCTGGTGGAGACAGCCGCGCTGGTCCGCGC
>CAYQYM010000266.1:0-3943 GCA_964421715.1 uncultured Acidipila sp. | reverse complement strand
GCCGGGGTCGTGGCAGGTAGTGGCGCAGGCGGAGCGCGAGGGACTGGGCCACAATGTTCGCGGGGCTGGTTTGGGGTGGCGAGAGCCAGGCTGCTCGATGTGGCTGGGTATGAACCCGGACATTCTTGCGCCGGGAGAGCGCGGTGCCTCCACCAGCAAGCGCAACTTTGAAGGCCGACAGGGCCGCGGCGGCCGCACTCACCTGGTGAGCCCGATGATGGCCGCCGCCGCTGCCATCGCCGGCCACTTCACCGATGTACGCCAGTGGGAGTTTCGTCACGAGGAGGCGCTGGTCTAAGCCGTGAAACCAATTCGCAAACTCATTTCGAAGGTGCTGCCGCTGGACCGCGCCAATATCGACACGGACCAGATCATTCCCAAGCAGTTTTTAAAGCGCATTGAGCGCACTGGCTACGGAGACTTCCTCTTCTTCGACTGGCGGCAGGATCCTGCCTTTGCACTGAACCACAAGGCTTACTCCGGCGCGGAGATCCTGGTCACTGCAAAGAACTTCGGCTGCGGCTCCTCGCGCGAGCATGCCGCCTGGGCGCTGGCAGACTACGGATTCCGCTGCGTGATTGCGCCCACCTTCGGTGACATCTTCTATTCGAACGCGGGGAAGAACGGCATCCTGCTGGTAACGCTGAGCGATGCACAGGTGAACACACTGCTTGAGCGCGCCGTCGCCGTTCCGAATTACGAGCTGACGGTCTCCCTCGAAGACCAGACCGTTGAGGACGGGCAGGGCTTCCGCGCCGGTTTTGCCATCGATCCCTTCCGGCGCTACTGCCTGCTGGAAGGGCTGGACGACATTGGTCTTACGCTGCGCCACGCCGAGGCAATTGACCTCTACGAGGCAGGCCACGACAAAGAGCACTGGCTGAGCCCGATGGAGATATCGCGTTGACAGAGAAGAATGGCAAGCTCCACAGCATCGCACTGACCGAAGGTTCGAACCGCGCGGCGGCCCGCGCCATGCTGCGCGCCACCGGGCTCACCCGGGACGACCTGCGCAAGCCCATCATCGGGATCGCAAATACGTGGACCGAAATTGGTCCGTGCAACTTTCACCTGCGCACGCTGGCCGAAGCGGTCAAGCAGGGCATTCGCGAGGCCGGAGGGACGCCGCTCGAGTTCAACACGGTCACGATCTCGGACGGCATCACCATGGGCACCGAGGGCATGAAGGCATCGCTCATCAGCCGTGAGGTCATAGCGGATTCCGTAGAGCTGGTGACCCGTGGCAACATGTTTGACGGCGTGGTGGCCATCGCCGGATGCGACAAGAACCTGCCCGGCACGGTCATGGCCCTGGCGCGGCTGAATGTGCCCGGACTGATGCTTTATGGCGGCTCCATCGCCCCCGGCCACCTCAACGGCAAAGACCTGACAGTGCAGGATGTGTTTGAAGCCATCGGCGCGCACGCCGCGGGCAGGCTTGATGACGACGACCTGGAGGCAGTGGAGGCGAAGGCCTGCCCCGGGGCGGGGGCCTGCGGCGGACAGTTCACCGCGAACACGATGGCGATGGCCTGCGAGTTCCTCGGCATTTCGCCTATCGGCATCTCGGGTGTGCCTGCATTTCTTGAGGAAAAGATTGCGTCCTCGCGCGAGGCTGGCCGCATGGTGATGGATCTGGTGCGGCGCGGCATTCGTCCGAGCGACATCATCACGCGGCAGTCGCTCGAGACTGCCATTGCCAGCGTTGCTGCCTCCGGCGGGTCAACGAATGCGGTGCTGCACTTCCTCGCCATCGCACACGAGGCCGGAATCCCGCTCTCGATTGACGACTTTGACCGCATCAGTGCGAAGACGCCGCTGCTCTGCGACCTGAAGCCGGGCGGTCGCTATGTCGCGGTGGACTACTACAACGCTGGCGGCAGCCGTCTGCTCGCGCAGCGGCTCATTGAGGCGGGGCTGATCGACGGCGACGGCCTCAACGTAAGCGGCAGGACGCTGGCCGGGGAGGCCGCGCTGGCCACGGAAAAGACTGGCCAGGATGTTATTTATCCAGTAGCGAATCCGCTGAAGCCTACCGGTGGGCTCGTCATCCTGAAGGGCAATATCGCTCCCGAGGGCTGCGTGATCAAGGTGGCCGGTCACACCCGGCTGGAGCACCGCGGCCCGGCGCGCGTCTTCGATACCGAGCAGGACGCCTTTGCCGCGGTGGAGGCGGGCGCGATTCGGCCCAACGATGTGCTCGTGATCCGCTATGAGGGCCCGCGGGGCGGCCCGGGCATGCGCGAGATGCTGCAGGTCACAGCAGCCATAGCGGGCATCCCTGAACTTTCAGAGACGGTCGCACTGCTCACGGACGGGCGGTTTTCCGGCGCAACACGCGGGCTTATGGCGGGCCACGTCGCGCCTGAGGCAGCCCTGGCAGGCCCCATCGCCGCCGTGCGCGAGGGCGACACGATTCACTTCGATATCCCGAACCGCAGGCTGGACGTTGAGATCAGCGCGGAAGAGCTGGCCCGGCGCATGCAGCAGTGGACCGAGCCCGCGCCCAGGTTTGCGCGCGGCGTCTTCCGCAAGTATGCGGACAGCGTCTCGTCGGCAGCGCGGGGCGCGGTGACAAATTAGCCCGGCGTAAGCAGCAGCCGGCGCGGTGCAAGCAACAGCAGGTCTGAGGTGCAGGGTGATGAGCAAGGCAGCAGCGAAGCTGACCGGTGCAGAGATACTGTGGGCCACGCTTGAGGGTGAGGGCGTGCGCGAGGTCTTCGGCTATCCCGGGGGAGCCATCCTGCCGGCCTATGATGCGCTGCGCAAGTTTCCCATTCGCCACATCCTTGTGAGGCATGAGCAGGGCGCGGCCCACATGGCAGATGGCTACGCGCGCGCCTCGGGCCGTGCAGGCGTTGCGATCGCCACCTCCGGCCCCGGTGCGACCAATCTTGTCACCGGCATCGCCACCGCCATGCTGGACTCGGTGCCGATGGTCTGCATCACCGGCCAGGTCTCAAGCAAGGTGCTCGGCACAGATGCATTCCAGGAGGTAGACATCACCGGCATAACGCTGCCGGTGACGAAGCACAACTACATAGTCACGCGGGCAGAGGACCTCGCGCCCACCTTGCGTGAAGCCTTTCGCGTGGCCTGCTCCGGCAGGCCCGGCCCGGTGCTGGTGGATATCACCAAGGATGCGCAGCAGGGCACGGCCGTGTTCGACTTCGGCGCTGCCGCTCCCGCCGATCACCGCCAGCATCCGATGCTTAAGGCCGGCAGCCGCGCCGTTGCGGATGCAGCCGAACTGATCCGCAGCGCGCGGCGGCCAATCATCCTCGCCGGCCACGGCATCCTCCAATCCGGCGCCTCGGCTGAAGTGCTCTCGCTGGCGGAGCGGCGCAACATCCCCGTCGCGAGTACGCTGCTCGGCCTGGGAGCGTTCCCCGCTTCACATCCGCTCTCGCTCGGCATGATGGGCATGCACGGCGAATCGTGGGTGAACCATGCCATTCAGCAGGCCGATCTGCTGATAGCCTGCGGCATGCGCTTTGACGACCGCGTGACCGGAACGCTGGCCAGCTACGCGCCGAACGCGAAGAAGATTCACATCGAGATTGATCCTGCCGAGATCAACAAGAACGTCAAGGCAGACGTTGCGCTCATGGGCGACCTGAAGCAGGTGCTTGCGCTGCTGCTGCCACATCTCTCGCCCACGGAGGACGCAGCCTGGCTGCGCGAGATCAACGCGCAAAAGGGAAGCGCCGCGGTGCGCGACATCACCAACATCCCTGACAACGGCCACCTTTACGCGGCGCACGTGATGCACGATCTGTGGCGCGCCACGGAAGGCAAAGCCATCATCGCCACGGATGTAGGCCAGCATCAGATGTGGGAGGCGCAGTATTACAAGCACAATGAGCCGCGCACGCTGATCACATCCGGCGGCCTGGGCACGATGGGTTTTGCGCTGCCGGCCGCAATCGGCGCGAAGATCGCC
>CAYQYM010000265.1:0-3945 GCA_964421715.1 uncultured Acidipila sp. | reverse complement strand
GAATGGGTGCGCCTGCTCAAGCAAAGCGGGCCGGGCCTGCTCTGCCTGGTCAGCCTGCTGGCTATTGTCTTCCTCCTCGTCTTCCTGCGGCGCCTTGCCATCCATCAGGTCCTGGAAATAGTGGTAAGGCTCATCGGTATGAATGCCTGTGCCGCGCTGGTGCAAGCCGTCGTTTTCTCCCCGCGGCACGCGCCGCCATCCATAGCCGTAAAACGGCAGTCCAAGCAGCAGCTTCGCCCTTGGTATACCGGCCTGCTCATAAGCCGCTGCCGTTCGCTCCACGCTGTAACTTTCGCGTGCGTGCAGCGGGGCCATCAGGCCGGTCTCGTGATTCCACGGTCCGGTGTAGTCGTAGTTCATCATCCCGACCTGATCCACCAGCGCGGCCACCTGCCGGAAATCCACACCGCCATACATGCGCGGCGAAGGGCCGACGGCAACGGAGAGCATCAGCCCCGGACGCACGGCATCCATTGCAGACCGCAACTCCTTCAGCAGCGCGATGTAGTTTGCGGCATCACCCCCGTGCGGATACTCCCAGTCCAGGTCGATGCCGTCGAAGAGGCCCGGCGCCTCGACGCCGGTCGCCAGCTTTCCGCGTAGAAAGGTATCCACGCAGGAGGCAATAAAACGGACTCGATTCTCAGGCCGCGCGGCAAAGGCGAAGTCGCGCGCGCGTCCCTCAAGCGAGATGATCACACGCAGGTGCGGATGCCTCTGCTTAAGCAATGCAAGCTGATGCATGTCTCCGCGAAAGGGCGAAGCAGTCGCATCCGCACGCCCGTCAACTGAGTTCTTCGCGTCGAACACGAGGTTCAGGTCGGCATTCACATCCGCAATGCCGCACCTGCCGCTCGCAACCGAACCCTGGGCGTAGTTGATCTGGTCCAGCGCTTCCGCGGCTCCGCTTGCCACCAGGTTCTGGACAAAAAAACGCTCGTCATAGATGCCCCACTGGCCGAAGTAGCCCACCAGCAGCGGCCTGGCCCATGCCGCAAATGGCATTAGCGTGAGCAGCAGCATCCAGAGATATGCGAATTTACGCACTGCTTATGAGACGCGCAACTGCGTCCATCGGACTCCTCCCGGATTCAACCTCCTCACAGTCGAGCCATGAAACACGCGCGTGCGACCATGAATGAATGCGCCAGGCTCGAGCCTAAACCCGGCCCTGGGATCAACAGCGCACAAAGACTACACTGCACGCGGTGATACACGGGCCAGCCTGCCGGCCCGTGCGTTCCCGTTGCATCCGCCCATGCTCCACCGTTAGACTCAAGCCATGCCGGCGCTGCCGCCGGCAGGCCCTCGTGCCGCAGGCACGACGCCCCTTGTGCGAAAGTGGCGGAATTGGCAGACGCACCAGACTTAGGATCTGGCGGGGAGACCCGTGGGGGTTCAAGTCCCCCCTTTCGCACCAAAGCTCTCCAGGCATTACCCTGTGGCGATGCGCTGGATTCTCCTCTCCGCCCTATCGCTGCCTGTCCTCAGTGCCACGGCCCAGACCGTGCCCGCTTCGCCCTCTGCGGTCTGCAATGTGCGCGCATACGGCGCAGCCGGAGACGGCCGCGTTCTTGACACGCCGGCGCTCCAGCACACTATCGATAGCTGCGCGTCCATGGGCGGAGGCACGGTCGAGCTTTCCCCCGGCACCTACAAGACGGGCACGCTGAAGCTGCGCAGCCACATCCACCTGCAGCTTGATGCCGGTGCGGTGCTGCTGGGGAGCTCCGATCTCAACGACTATCCGCACCTGCCGCACGCCTCGGAAGGGCGCGACACCTCGCTCATCGTTGCCGATGGCGCCAGCGACGTAAGCATCACCGGTCACGGGACGATCGACGGCAATGGCGACACCTTCACTGAGCCAGGCGCCGTGCACTACCAGCCATACTTCGACCCCGCACGCACGCGCTATCCAGAGTCGCTTCTGGAGCGCATGCATGAGGCGCGCGAAGGCCCGGTGAAGATGAAGGACCGTCCCGGCATGCTCATCCTCATGCTGCATGTTGACGGCATCACGCTGCGTGACATCCACGTGCGCAACAGCCCGAACTGGGGCATCAAGCTGATGTGCAGCGAACACATCCAGGTCAGCGGCCTCGATGTGCGCAACAGCCTCATGGTGCCCAACTCCGACGCGCTCGACATCTCGAACTCGAGCGACGCCGTCATCAGTGACAGCTTCCTGGAGGCTGGTGACGACTCGCTCGTGGTGGGTGGCCCGTGTGCGGATGGCTGGTGCCAGCAGGCGACCCAGCACGTGGCAGTAAGCAATGTTGTGCTGCACAGCCGGTCGGCGGCCCTCCGCATTGGCCCCAGCGCCGGCGGCTCGCGTGACTTCACCTTCAGCAACGTCGTGATTGAAGACAGTAACCGCGGCGTGATGGTGCAGGCCCGCAACGCAGAGACCATCGAAAACCTGCTGTTTACGAACATCAGCATCAGTACTCGGCTTATCGACGGCCCGTGGTGGGGCTCCGGTGAGCCCATCACGCTAAGCGTGGCAAAATGGGCATACGCAAGTTGGTCGCAGCAGACTCCACCGCTGCCCACGCCGGGCCTCGGTACCATCCGCCACGTCCGCTTCACGCATATTCTCGCGCGCAGCACCTCGCCGCTCGTGCTTTACAGCACTGCCCCCGGCCACCTGGCGGATGTGAGCTTCGATGACCTGCGGCTGGAGATGCAGCCAAGCCCGCTGCAGCGGATCACCGGCGGCAACCTGGATCTGCAGCCTACCGCGCCTGTCGCTGACGGACTGACCAGCCAGCCGCTCTCTGCAATCATCGTGCGCAACATCGATGACCTCGCGCTGCGCAACGTCAAAGTCGACTGGGCAGCGCGGCTGCCCGCCGGCTACACCCATGCGCTCGATGCCAACGGCTTTCGCGGGCTCACGCTCGAGGACTTTCACGGCCATGCCAACGAACCGGGGCAGCCCGCGGTTCGCCTGCGCAACGGCTGCGGCGCGCTGCTGGTTAGAGCACAGGGCACGCAGGCCGGCAGATCGTCCCTCCCCTGCCGATGACGCAGGCGAGCGGCAGTCTTACCTCTTGTGGAACGGCTGCTGCTCGGCAATCCTGGGCCGCTCCTGCTGCTGCAGCTCCCGGGCAGTGGCCTCCACGTCGCGGAAGACGCGAAGCAAGTTGCCGCCGAGAATTTTCTTGCAGTCGGCTGCGGAGTAGCCGCGCGCCATCAGCGCCGCGGTGATCTTCGGCAGATCGGCGGCTGAGTCGATGCCCTCCGGCGTGGAGCTGATGCCGTCGAAGTCCGAGCCCAGGCCCACGTGGTCCACGCCGGCTACCTTCGCGATGTGATCGATATGATCAATCAGGATGCTGAAGGGCGGTCGCGGTATCTTTGCGGCAAACTCCTTGTCCACCCTCTCGATGCTGGCGAAGTCGGCTGGCTTGCCCTCGGCTTTGATGCGGTCCATCACCGCCTTCTCGGCGGCCTGCCGCTCGGGTGCCTGAGCCTCCCAGGCCTTGCGGTAATCCTCGCTGAGGAATGCGGAGTAGAAGTTCACCATGACAACGCCGCCCTTGCTATGCGAGCCGCCGCTGCGCGCCACCGCCCGCAGCATGTCGTCTGTCATGTTGCGCGGTGCGCTGCAGATGGCGCGGGCAGAAGAGTGCGACGCGATTACCGGCGCGCGGGAAGTAATCACGGCGCGGTAAAACGTCTTATCGGATACGTGCGAGATGTCCACCATCATGCCGAGGCGATTCATCTCGAACACGACGCTTTTGCCGAAATCCGTCAGCCCGTCCTCTGTGTGTTTCACGCTCGTGTCGTTGATGTCGCCCGACGAGTCTGCCCAGCCGTTCGAGTTCGACCAGGTCAGCGTCATATAGCGAACGCCCAGCCGGTAGTAGTCGCGCAGCAGCCCCAGCGAGTCCTCGATCGAGTGGCCCCCCTCAATGCCCAGCAGCGCCGCCAGCC
>CAYQYM010000264.1:0-3993 GCA_964421715.1 uncultured Acidipila sp. | reverse complement strand
GCCTACGAAAGACCGCGAACTGCCACTGATGCTGGTGAGTCTGGAGGCTACCAGACCGCCGGTGCAGCTTTCGGCCACCGCCAGCGTGGACCCGTGCATGCCGAGGTAGTAGAGAACGATCTGCTCCAGCGTCTCGCCCTGCGAGGAGTAGACCAGCGAATCGAGCTCCTCTTCAATCCTGCTTGCCAGCTCGTCCACCCGCGCCTGCGCCAGGTCGAGCGCCGGTTTAGCGCAGATGAGATTGAGCTGGATATCGCCAACATGCGCGAGGATGGTCGTCTCCACATCCTTGTAGCGGGAGTAGATGGGCGCGATGCGCGCGTCGCACTGCGACTCGCCGATCATGGCCGCCTTGAGCACGCGCGTGGCGATGTGCCGCACCGGCAGCATCTCGCGCAGACGCGGCATGCACTCGGCGTCAAACATCGGCTTGATCTCGGAAGGTGGCCCCGGCAGCAACATGAGGAGCTTGCGGTGTTGGCCGTAGACGGTGTCAATAAACTGGCCCGGCGCGGTGCCACGCTCATTTTCCAGCACCACCGCGCCTTCGAGCACATCGGCCTGCTTGGTGTTGTTGTCCGTGATCTGGATGCGCCGCGCCGCAAAGCGCGCGTAGAGCGCGGCTACGATGTCGCCATTGCGCCTGAGGGGAATACCGAGCGCTTCGGCGACTGCCTCGCGTGTCAGGTCGTCCTCGGTGGGCCCGAGGCCGCCCATGAGCACGACGATGTCTACGCGGCTTAGAGCCGTGCGAACGGCCGAGACCAGATGCGATTTGCGGTCGCCGAGGATGGTCTTGAAATCGACCCGCACGCCGAGCTGGTTCAGCCGTTCAGTAACGAACAGCGAGTTGGTGTCCTGGCGGTAGGGGGTGAGCAGCTCAGAACCGATGGCAATGATTTCGCAATTCATGCACGCGCCAGAAGATAAAAAAGATAGATGACAGCAGTCGAAAACCGTATCGCGACAGATGAGATGCGGGGCAGGGCTGCTAGAAAAGCCGCAGCCCCTCGATGCCCAACGCTACATGATAAATGGCGGTCGAAGTGGCGGCGAGCAGGCCGCCTCCGGGCGCAAACGCCAGCCCGGCAATGCCGCTGCCGGCCAGGACCAGCGAGGCCTCGCCGGTCTGCGTGATGCGGACCACGCCGCGGTGTCCGTTCTGTGAGGCCGCGACGTAGACGTCTCCGGCGATGTCCACCGCGATGCCCTGCGGGCGGCCGAGGCCCCGGTAGAAGGGCCGCGCGTCGCCGTTCTGGTCGATGGCATACACCATCTCATGGCTCGAGGTGGTGGGCGCCGCCACATAGAGCGTGCCATCGTTGCCGAAGGCCAGATGGTAGGCGGCGACGCTGGGCTCAAGCGTTGCGAAGACGAAGATCTGGCGGTCGGGCGCGATCTTGAAGATGGTTCCGCTGCGGTCGCCCACGTAGAGGTTCTGCTCGGCATCGAACGCGAGGCCCGTGGCCACGCCCATGCCTTCCGCGTAGAGCGACGATGCGCCGGCGGGGGAGACGCGGTGTACCGTGCCCTCCTGCCGCGAAGAGACATAGACGTAACCTTCGGCATCGACGGCGAGCCCGCTCGCGTTCATCAGTCCGCTCAAAAAGGGGCGCATCTCGCCGTCCGGCTCAATGCGAAAGACCGAGACCGGCGTGCTCTGGCCGCGCGGTCCGGAGAGCGTGGTGTAGACGTTGCCTTCGGCGTCGATGACCGGGTTGCCGATGGCGTGAATGCCGTCCGCGATCACCGTGCCGATCTCAAGGTCGACGACGTTGCTCTGCGCACCGTTTTGCAAGATGCGGAGGCGGCCGGTCGTCGCCTCCTCCGGCACGCGGATGGCAATGCGCTCGCGGCGGGACAGCAGAACATGCGCGGCCATCTCACCCACCATGGCCACCGGCTTGCGATTGGCCACCGGACCCAGGTTCTGCCCCAGTACTTCTACGTCGCCGCCGGGCAGCGCGGCGGATGGATTGACTCGCTCGATTCGCGGTACTGACGGCGCGGCGTCCGGCTTCAAGATACGGGGCATATTGCTAGTTTATGCCTCCAGCCCCCGGCTTTCGAGCGCACGACAGGCCGTGAGCGCATCGCTTCAAAGACCGCCTGTCCCAGCTCCCTTCTTGCTTATTCCGGCAGCGAGGTTCAGATGCGCATGGGCATGATGATGTAACGGTAGCGGTACTCGTCATCGCCGTCCTCCGGGCGCATCTGGCCGGCAGACTGCGCATCCTTAAACTCGAGCCTCACCTCTCCCGTATTGCCTATAGCCTTGAGGAACTCGAGCATGTAGGACGAGTTGAAGCCAACCAGGATTGGGTCGAAGCTGTATGGCGACTCGATGATGTCCTCCGACTCGCCTGAGTCGGTAGAGGAGGAGCTGATCTTCAGCTCGTTCTGCTCCAGGCGAATCCTGATGGCGCCGGAGCGCTCATCGGCAAACTGCGCCACGCGCTGAATGGAGCCGGTAAGCTCGTCGGAGCGCACCACGATGAACTTGTTGTTTTCGCGCGGCATCACCGCTTCGTAGTTGGGGAACTGGCCCGTCAGCTTGCGGCTGGTGAGGGTACGATGCCCGATGCGGAAGTAGAGCGTCTGGTCATCATCAGCAAATTCGACGTGCGTCGCATCTGTATTCGCAAGCAGCGACTGCAGCTCGGCGAGTGCCTTGCGCGGAATCAGGGTCTTCTTCTCTGCCGTGATTGCGCTGAAGCTTTCGCCCGTCTTTTCGACGTGCGCCAGCCGGTGGCCGTCAGTCGCCACCATGGCTAGGCTCTCCGCCTTGAGGATGAGTAGTGAGCCGTTCAGCGTGTAGCGCGACTCCTCATTCGAGATGGCGAAGATCGTCTTCGAGATCATGTTGCGCAGCACCACGGCGGGAATGCTGAGTGTGCTCGCGTTCGGGAACTCCGGTACCTGCGGGAAATTGGCACGCGCCATGCCCACCATCTTCGTGTTGGAGCGGCCGCTGCGAATCTGGACCCAGTGGTTCTCCTGCAGCTTGATGGAGATGTCGCCATCGGGCAGCAGCTTGATGTAGTCGTAGAGTTTGCGCGCAGGGATGGTGCAGGAGCCCGGCTTCTTTACCCGCGCCGCGCAGGAGGTGCGCAGGCTCTGGTCCAGGTCGGTCGCCGTGATCTGGATCCTGTCTTCTTCCGCTTCCAGCAGGAAGTTGGAGAGGATGGGAATGGTGGTCTTGCGCTCGACAACGCTCTGCGTCGCGGTCAACTCGCGCAAGAGATCCTGACGGCTGACGGTGATCTCCATGGCTACTCCTGCGACCTGCTTTTCCTGCTCCAGACCCAAGCCCGGCATGTGCGCTCCCTGGTGTGCGATTGGCCTCACTCTACCATCCCGGCGAGTGAGGTTGAAGCCCGAATGCGGCCTGGGTTGATTCTAGTGAGAACGCCGGTACCGTGCGCTGCGGAAATCATGCTCGCTGGGTGGGAAACACAGGTGGCGCGGATGTACTCCGGCGGCTTTCACAGGGATGCCCGCTGCGAATGCTTTTGACTTGTAACCAGGATTGGGTATCTCTGCAGCCGTAACAGCCGTTCGCGGTGGATATTTGGAAAACTCTCCCCGGGCCTCGGCCAGGGCCACCAGGCGCGTACGTCTTTTTTAGAAAACCAGTCACATGCCGGAAGCAAATCAAGGAAAGCCGGTGGAGAATGGCCCTGAATGGTCTGTTTTCTCCACCTCCTGCACAGCATCGTGCATCGCCGGTGTGGAAGGCCGGGCGTCGAAGTGGAAACCACGTCCACCTCCAGATATGATGCGGGCCCGGAGATGGCGTGCTTTCCACAGCGTCCCGGCTTTCCTCGGCTTGCACAGTGGTGCGGCGGCCCTGTTGTGCGTTCGCCCGATACACTCAAGTGCGTGATGAAGCAAAGTACAAAACTGAGCGGGAAACTGAACGGGCCTGGCTGTCGAACTCTCGTCCTCGCAACCGTGCTGTTCCTGCTGCTGATGCCTGCGCGCGCCCAGAAC
>CAYQYM010000263.1:0-4006 GCA_964421715.1 uncultured Acidipila sp. | reverse complement strand
CCGTAGCGGGGCGCGACCGTCTCGAAGAGGCACGAAACCGCCTCGCGCGTCTGCAGCAAGGCCAATGCCTGACGGCGTGCGTGCAGGTCGCCCCTCTTGCCCAGCGTGATCAGCTTTTCAACATGAGGCCGCGCCGCCTTCGCCTTGGTGATGGTGGTCTCTACGCGATCTTCCAGAAGAATGGACGTAACCAGGTTGCGCAGCAGCGCGCGACGGTGGCTGGTGTTGCGTCCAAGTTTGTAACCTGCATTGCGGTGGCGCATGGTATTTCTCTCTTAAAAAGAATCTGTGTCGCCCGCCTCCTGCCCCTTTGCCTGCAGCACCGACGGACGGCGACAGGCAGAAGGGGCAGGAGGACAGGGTTAGAAGTTCTCGGGCTCGGTCTGCATCGGAAGGTCCGCATCGTCCAGCAGTTCGTCGTCGTCATCGTCGTCGAAGCGGCTGTAGCTGGCGGCCAGCGTGGCAGCCGGCAGAATACTGGTAGGCCCGGGCACTGCGTTTCCATGCTCGTCAATCTTCATGCCGAGCGAAAGACCCATCTGAGCCAGAATCTCTTTGATCTCATTCAGGCTCTTACGACCGAAATTTTTCGTCTTCAGCATCTCTGCTTCGGTCTTTTGCACCAACTCACCGATGGTCTGGATATTCGCGTTCTTCAGGCAGTTGTAGCTGCGCACGCTAAGCTCCAGTTCTTCCACCGAGCGGTTCAGATTCTCATTCCGCAGCTGCAGGCGGCCCTCTTCGTTGTGCGTGTCCGACTCGATCTCTTCCTCAAAATTGATGAAGATGCTCATGTGGTCCTTGAGCAGCTTGGCTGCGAGGCCCACGGCGTCGGCTGGAAGCACGGATCCGTTGGTCCAGACTTCAAGCGTCAGCTTGTCGTAGTCGGTGATCTGGCCGAGACGCGCTGCGTCCACGGCATAGTTCACCTTGCGCACGGGCGAGTGTACCGAATCGACCGGGATAAACCCGATGCCGAGGTCGCCGTCAAAGTTCTTGTCTGCGGATACATAGCCGCGGCCACGCTTAAGGCGCATCTCCATATCGAGCTTGCCGCCTTCGCTCACGGTCGCGATGTACACGTCCTTGTCGAGGATCTCCACGTCGCCATCGGCTTCAATCATGCCCGAGGTGACGACGCTTGGCTGGTCCGCGCGCAGATAAAGAGCCTTCGGTCCTTCGCCATTCAGCTTGAAGGGCACCTGCTTGAGGTTCAGGATGATGTCGGTCGCGTCTTCCACGACTCCCGTAATCGACTGAAACTCGTGCAGCACTCCCTCGATCTTGACCGCCGTGACCGCCGCACCCTCGATCGAGGAGAGCAGCGTGCGCCGCAGGGCATTGCCGATGGTAGTGCCGAAGCCGCGTTCAAACGGCTGTGCGCTGAACTTGCCATACTTTTCGGTGAGCGTGTCGGTTTCGACCGCCAGCCGCTTCGGCTTTTGAAATCCTCTCCAAAGCATCGTGATTCTCCATGCGCAGCAGGCGCCGCGAAGCATTTTGCAACGGCTGCGCTTCTCGTCCTCTCGGTTAGATTGTGGTTGTGCCGGGCGGGAGTGGAAGCAACCATCCGGCGGAGTATAAAGCCATGCTGGCAGAGCGCCGCGCCGCGTCAAGTCGGCTGTGCGCGACTGCCCTACTTGCTGTAAAGTTCGACGATAAGCTGCTCGTTGACCGGCAGGTTTACGTCTTCGCGCTTTGGCAGCGCAAGCACTTTTCCGGTCAGGTTCGCGTGGTCAATGGAGAGCCACGCCGGGGCGGGTTGCCCACTGGCGAAGTCGCGCGATGTATCTACTACGGTGAGCTTCGCGCTATTCGGCCGAATCTTGATCTCGTCTCCTACGTTGACCTGGAAGGAAGGGATATTTACCTTACGGCCGTTGACCTCGACGTGGCCATGGCGCACGATCTGCCGCGCCTGGCGGCGTGAGGTAGCAAAGCCGAGCCGGAAGGCGACGTTGTCCAGGCGGCGCTCAAGCTGCTGCAGCAGCAGTTCGCCGGTGACGCCCGGCGCCCGCGATGCCTTCTCATAGTAGGCGCGGAACTGCCCTTCGAGAGAGAAGTAGATGCGCTTGGCCTTCTGCTTCTCACGCAGCTGCAGACCGTAGCCGACAATCTTGGCCTTGCGATCGCGACCATGCTGGCCAGGGGCGAAGTTGCGCTTTTCAATCGGGCACTTGTCCGTAAAGCACTTAGTGCCCTTGAGGAAGAGCTTCATGCCTTCGCGACGGCAAAGGCGGCAGACTGCTCCGGTATAACGAGCCACTTGTTATCTCCTGCAGCACTCAGGCTGCGCGTTGCATCAGAGGTTGACCGGTTTACACGCGGGGCTGCGCGCGTCGTCCCAGTCCTCTTACGAATCTACTTATAACTTACTTCCACCCCGGGATCTCCGGCCGCCGGAGCGGCCGGGAAACTCACGAGGCCGAATACCATCGCCGATCACACCCTGCGGCGCTTGGGCGGACGGCAGCCGTTGTGCGGGATGGGCGTGATATCGCGAATCGAGCGGACCTCCAGCCCTGCCGCTGCGAGCGCACGGACTGCCGACTCGCGGCCCGAGCCCGGACCGCTGACCCGCACATCCACCGAGCGGAGACCGTGGTCGCGAGCCTGGTTGGCGGCGTTGATCGCCGCCTGCTGGGCCGCGAACGGAGTGCCCTTCCGCGAGCCGCGGAAGCCAAGCGAGCCCGAACTCTTCCACGACAGCGTGTTGCCCTGGCCGTCTGTAATGGTAACAATCGTATTGTTGAACGAGGCCTGAACGTACACCAGTCCGTAGGGAACGTTCTTGCGCTCGCGCTTCTTAAACTTCTTGTTCTTGGCGGCCTTGCCGGCAGCGCCCTGCTGTGCCTTTGCCATTTAGGTCTTCGTCGCTTTCTTCTTGCCTGCCACCGTGCCCTTGCGCGGACCCTTCCGGGTGCGTGCATTGGTGTGCGTCCGCTGCCCATGCACGGGCAGGTTACGGCGGTGGCGCAAGCCGCGATAGCTCTGAATGTCGATAAGCCGCTTGATGTTCATCGAGACGTCCTTGCGCAGGTCGCCTTCGACCCCGCCTTCGTTCTCGATTACCTGGCGGATGCGGTTAACCTCATCCTCGCCCAGGTCCTGGATCTTGCGGAACGGGTCCACGTTCGCCGCCTGCAGAATGCGCAGCGAGCGCGGGTTTCCGATGCCGAAGATGTATGTGAGCGCGATCCTCGCCTGCTTGTTGCGGGGAAGATCGACGCCAGCGATACGTGCCATCGTGTGTCCTTCGCTTGGTGCTCCGGCAGGCTTCACCTGCTGGAGCGGTTTCTGGATCCGGCACGGGAAGCGCTGCTGCCCTGCAGGTCCGGTGGAGACCTCTCCGGGGGTTCATCGCAAGCCTTTTCCGGCTAACTAGCCCCGCGGTAGGCCGCGGTTAAGCCAGGGCGATCAGCCCTGGCGCTGCTTGTGCTTTGCGTTCTCGCAGATCACGCGCACCACCCCGCGGCGGTGAATGACCTTGCACTTGTCGCAAATCTTCTTTACCGATGCACGAACCTTCATGACTACGACTCCCTCATCCAAACAGCTTTACTTGTAGCGGTAAACGATGCGCCCGCGCGTCAGGTCATACGGGCTTAGCTCGACCGCTACGCGGTCGCCGGGGAGGATACGAATGAAGTTTTTGCGCATGCGCCCGGAAACATGCGCCAGCACCTGGTGCTTGTTCTCGAGCTCGACCTTGAACATGGCATTCGGCAGCGTCTCCACAACCGTCGCCATTACCTCAATCGCGTCTTCCTTCGACAATCCGTGTCCTGTCTCCGCCCCGTTTTACCGGGCGAACTCCTGAAACTATGTTAGCGGGTCAGCACCATCGCGCCGTCCGCTGTCACCGCAACGGTGTGCTCGAAGTGGGCGCTCAGGCTGCCGTCCTCGGTCACCGCCGTCCAACCATCGTGCAACACCTGCACGCCAGGGCCGCCCGCGTTCACCATCGGCTCAATGCAGAGCACCATGCCCTCGCGCAGCTTAAGCC
>CAYQYM010000262.1:0-4012 GCA_964421715.1 uncultured Acidipila sp. | reverse complement strand
CGCCAGGTAAACGCTGATTCATCGGCACGTAAGGAGACGGGTAGACCGGCCCGATATACGCAGCGCGCGGGCGGATCAGGCGGTTGTCGTCCAACTGCTCGATGACGTGCGCGGACCACCCGGCGATGCGGCTCACCGCGAAGATCGGCGTGAACAGGTCGATGTCGATGCCAAGCGTCGTATAGGTCGATGCGGAGTAAAAGTCGACGTTCGCGTTGAGCTTCTTCTCCTGGTTGATGAAGAGCTCGATCCTGCGCGACATCTCAAACCACTTGGGATTGTTCGCCGCGCGGCCCAGGTCTTCTGACATCCTGCGCAGGTGCGTCGCACGCGGGTCCTCAGTGTGGTAGACCCGGTGGCCAAAGCCCGAAACCTTCTTCTTCTGCGCGAGCATCTGCCGCACATACTCCACCGGGTCCACGCCCTCCTTGTCCACCGCAAACAGCATCCGCATCACGGCCTCGTTTGCACCGCCGTGCAGCGGCCCCTTCAGCGCGCCGATGGCACCTGTCATGGCAGAGTGAACATCGGAGAGGGTCGCCGCAATCACGCGCGCGGCAAAGGTCGAGGCGTTCAGCTCGTGGTCTGCATGCAGGATTAGCGCCACATCAAAGGCGCGCGTCGCCGTCTCGGAGGGCTTTTCGCCATTCAGCATCCAGAGAAAGTTTGCCGCGTGCGAGAGCGAGTGGTCCGGCGCAACCACATCCTTACCCTTGCGAATGCGATCAAAGACGGCCACGATCATGGCGATCTGCGCCGTCAGGGCGAAACACTTGCGCACGTTCGAGTCGTGGTCGACGGCCTTCTCGTCCGGGTCATACATGCTCAGGGCAGAGACAGTGGTGCGCAGCACCTCCATCGGCGTGGCGCTCTTCGGAAAGGAGCGCAGCAGGCTGAGAAGCTCCGCGGGCAGCGACCGGGCCTCGGCCAGCGACCGCGTGAAAGCGGCAAGCTGGTCGCGCGTCGGCAGCACGCCGTGCCACAGCAGGTAGGCGGTCTCCTCAAAGTTCGAGCGCTGCGCCAGCTCGTGGATATCGATCCCGCGATAGGCCAGGACTCCTGCATCCCCATCGATCCAGCAGATGCCGGAGTTCGCTGCAACAATGCCTTCCAGACCCTTCGCCGCTACCGCAGTCGCCATGTGACAGCTTCCTTTTTCCGTCTGTAGATTTCGCGGGGTGATGCGTTTCAGTGCAACATTCCGTTATAGCGCAGCGATTGTGCCGTTGTCATCCGACTGACGCCGGCTGGAATCGCGCCGGGGCAAATGGTGTGATGTCCACAACCGGGGTTTCGTCTTTCAACAGCGCAAGCACCAGGCAGGCCGTGGCAGGCGCCAGCAGGATTCCATTGCGAAAATGCCCGGTGGCCAGAAACACAGGGCCCGGGCTGGCGTCGCCGCCTGCCGCCCGTCCGATCAGCGGCAGGCCGTCCGCCGTTCCCGGCCGCAGCCCCGCCCAGCAATCCACGACCTGCGCCTGCCGCAGCGGACTCCAGAGCGCGCACGCACTCGCCCACAGCGCCTCTATGGCCGACGGCTCCACGCGTTTGTCGAAGCCGCAGTCCTCGACCGTAGCGCCAATCACCACGCGGCCGTCGCCTCTGGGGATCAGGTAGAGCTGCGGTGTGCGGATAACCACAGGCAGACACAGCCCTTCCGGCAGCATCACCGTCAGCATTTGTCCCTTGCGCGGCCTGACTGCCGCCGCAGACCACGCCCCGCGGCAGTCAACAAAGCTGGCAGCCCGGATGCGCCCGCCGGAGGTCTGAATCTCCAGCTCCCCAGCCTGCCTCGTGACCTCACTCACCCGGCAGCCCTCTTCAAGCGTAACTCCTGCCGCCCTGGCCGCCAGGGGGAGTGCCTGGCAGAGGTCTCTCGGGTCGAGGCTGTGCTCGTCCATGCGGAG
This sequence comes from uncultured Acidipila sp., assembly GCA_964421715.1. Taxonomy (GTDB): domain Bacteria; phylum Acidobacteriota; class Terriglobia; order Terriglobales; family Acidobacteriaceae; genus CAYQYM01. The sequence goes on along the minus strand of CAYQYM010000262.1, from coordinate 2,105 downwards.
CCATCTGTATTCGCATGACAGGCCGGCGAGCCCGGTCTCGCTCGCCTGCTCTACCTTTGCGCCGTTTTCATAGGCCTGCAGCGTCTCGGCGGTCCGCAGCGGCACGCGCTGCCCCGTGAGCGTCTCGATTCTGTTCAAGAAGCGGGGATAAAGTGCAAGGCTCCACTCCGCGAGTGGCTGCAGGGGCGGCGGATTTTCAGGGTCGTGCGCGGCCAGCATGCCGCCTGCAGCCCACGATGCCTCGCGCATCGCTCTTCCCGGCTCGATCACAGTCACGCCGAGGCCGGCCGCCGCAAATTCAAGGGCGCAGGCCAGCCCTACCACGCCCGCGCCGGCAATCACCACATCCTGCCTCTCCACACGTCTATTGTAAGCAGCGGCAGGCGCACGATACCCTCACCGTGGAACGAGGTAAGCCCCATGAACGACACAGACTCCCTCCCGGTTTCACATCCAGACACATACACCTACCCGGAACAGCGCAGCTACTCCGGACTCTTTCTCATCCTGCTGGCACTTGGACTCACCGGCGCAGTCGTGTCCCTGGCCTGGAGCTACACGCTGAGCAGCCGGCTTTCCAGGGCTGAGGCCCGTCTTGCCGAGGCCACCACGCAGAATGAGAAGCTCGCCGCCGAGCTCACCCAGACCAACGCGAGGCTTAAAGTCGCCTCCGACGAACTTGGGCAGTCGCTGGGCATGACGCAGCGGCAGCTCGAGGCCAAAGCCGAAGGCCTGATGCGGCGCCAGCAGCAGGAGGCACGCCGGCTGGAGGCAGAGCAGGCCGAGTCGCGCAGGCAGATTGGCGCTGTTACTACCGATGTCTCCACTGTGAAGACCGACGTTGGGGGCGTGAAGACGGCCGTAGCGCAAACGCGCGATGAGCTCAAATCTGCGGAGTCCCAGTTGCAGAGCATGAAGGGCGACCTAGGCGTACAGAGCGGGCTCATCGCCACCAATCACAGCGAGCTGGAGCTGCTGAAGCACAGGGGCGATCGCAACTACATCGAGTTCACCCTCGGCAAGGGCCATCGGCAGGCAATCTCGACTGTTGGCCTAGAACTGAGGAAGGCCGACGTGAAGCACAGCCGCTATACGCTCGTGGTCTACGCGGACGACAAGAAGATCGAGAAGAAGGACCGCGGGCTGAACGAGCCGGTGCAGTTCTACACCGGCAAGGAGGGCAGCCTCTACGAACTGGTGGTGAACAGCATCGACAAAAACCAGGTGCGCGGCTATCTCTCCACGCCTAAAAACGCTCCCCAGCCGGTCACTGTTTCGGGGCAGTAGTCTCCAGCACCAGGTCCTTCTGGTGCGTGAACCCGACCTGGATGCGGAAGCCCTGTCGCGTGTCCCAGTCCTTCTGTGTGAGTGGGAAGTGGAAGATCATCAGCCCGCTCACCCGGCCGCCTGCCGGAATCGTGGTATCGCGTTGGATGGGCTCGCCCTTGAACTGTGCCAGTTGCGGGTAGGCGAGGAAGACCTTGCCGAAATCCGCCACCGTCGCACCCAGACTGCGCTGCTCCGCGCCGTCAGAGGTTGTGAGGGTCGCGGCAAAGTCATGCAGAAAGAGCGGCACCTGGCCCTGGCTGCGCAACGTCACCTGGGCTACAACGAAAAGCTGGTCGTAGACCTCAAGGCCGCCTTGCAGGCCCTTTGCGCCTTCACCTACGCGCATCTGGCTGTGAACCGCCGAGGTGTGAATCGCGTCGATGCTGCCGCCGGCAGCCGGTGGCTTTTCGTTGATGAGAACATAGGCCGCAATCGCCGCAGAGACGACGGCCACGGCGATCAGCACGATGAGGACCGCACGCCTGCCTGAATGTTGTTCCATGCTGCTTTCGATTCTAAGGGTTCGCGGGTAAGGGCTTATCGTCAGGCCTGCAGTCAGGGCTTGAGAATGGCGTTGTAACCATCGGTAAGCAGCTTCGCCCGCATCTGCCTGGCCTCGTCGCGGGTGGCAAACGGCCCCACCTGCACGTGGATAAATTTGTCCTGCGGCTCAGAGCGCGAGGTAACGGCATAGCCGCGCTGTCGCAGGGCGGAGACAAGCACGTCTGCGTCCTCCTGCCGGTTTACCGCGGCGATCTGCACCATGACGGGACCAC
>CAYQYM010000261.1:0-4024 GCA_964421715.1 uncultured Acidipila sp. | reverse complement strand
CCAGCCACCCGACCACCCGTCGGCGGCGCGGCTGGCCGGCGATCGCGCGCGGAGTGGGCACGCTCATCCTCGCACCCACCGGCACCGGCAAGACGCTCACGGCGTGTCTTTGGTGCCTGGATCGTCTCATGCTGCAAGCCACGCCACCGGATACGGAGGGCTGCCGCGTCCTCTACATCTCCCCGCTTAAAGCGCGGGCTGTGGATGTCGAGCGCAACCTGCGCTCACCGCTGGCCGGCATTGCCAACATGGCACGCCAGCGCGGTGTTCCCTTCCACACGCCTGAGCTCGGAGTCCGCACCGGGGATACCTCGCAGAAGGAGCGCAACCGCTTCCGCCGCCATCCTGCAGAGATTCTCATCACCACCCCTGAATCTCTTTACCTGCTGCTCACCTCCGAGGCCGCCACGGGCCTGCGCTCGGTGGAGACGGTCATCCTCGATGAGATTCACGCGCTCGTGCCCACCAAGCGCGGCGCCCATCTTGCACTCAGCCTGGAGCGGCTTGAGGCGATTACCTCCCGGCCTTTACAGCGCATCGGGCTTTCTGCCACGCAGCGCCCGCTCGAGGAGGTGGCGCACTTTCTGGCAGGTGCGGCGCCTCGACCTGACCCTGCTTCCGCCCCGGCGCAAACAGACGAGACGCCGCAGTCCGATTGGACGAGCGACCGCTCTGGCGCGGAGGACCGCGTCGCTCGCTACCGGCCCGTCACCATCGTCAATGCGAGCGAGCCCAAGCGTCTCGAGTTGAAGATTGAAGTTCCCGTGGAAGACATGGCGCGGCTGGGTCAGCAGGAGGAGCTGCCCAGCGGGGCGGCCTCGCAGGGGCCGAAGCGTACCTCTATCTGGAGCGCCATTCACCCGCGGTTGCTCGAGATCATTCGCCAGCGGCAGTCCACGCTGCTCTTTGTGAACAGCCGCCGCGTGGCGGAGCGGCTGGCCGGTGCCATCAACGAGCTTGCGGGTGAGACGGTGGCACGCGCGCATCACGGCTCTCTCGCTGCCTCGCAGCGCGCGGAGATAGAAGAACTGCTCAAGGCCGGCAGCATCAAGGCACTCGTCGCCACCTCGTCGCTTGAACTGGGCATTGACATGGGCGCAGTCGATCTTGTCATCCAGATTGAAGCGCCGCCCTCGGTCGCCAGCGGCATGCAGCGCATTGGCCGCGCAGGCCACCACGTAGGCGCTACAAGTGAGGGCATCATCTTCCCCAAGTACCGCGCGGACCTTGTAGCCTGTGCCGCTGTGACGCGAGCCATGCATGAAGGCCTTGTGGAGTCGACGCGCTTTCTGCGGAACCCGCTCGACGTGCTCGCGCAGCAGATGGTGGCCATCGTCGCGCAGCCGCCGGCAGCCTCTGTCCCGCGCAGGCGCGGAGAGCCGCCACCGCAGCCGCAGATACTCGCAGACGAGCTCTACACCCTGGTTCGCGGCGCGGCGCCTTTTGCCGCGCTCAGCCGTGCCGCTTTTGAAGGCGTGCTTGACCTGCTGGCCGGCCGGTATCCCTCTGACGAGTTTGCCGAGCTGCGCCCCCGCATCACCTGGGACCGGATGAGCGGGCTCGTTACGCCGCGCGAGGGCGCAAAGTCGCTGGCCATTCTGAACGGCGGCACGATTCCTGACCGCGGCCTCTACGGAGTCTTCCTCTCCGGCACAGAGAGGCCGGTGCGCGTCGGCGAACTGGATGAAGAGATGGTCTTCGAGAGCCGCACGGGAGATACCTTCATCCTCGGCGCCTCCACCTGGCGCATCGATGAGATTACGCATGACCGCGTGCTCGTCTCGCCTGCTCCGGGGGAACCGGGCAAGATGCCCTTCTGGCACGGCGATGCGGCGGGCCGTCCGCTTGAGTTCGGCCGCCGCATCGGTCAGCTTGTGCGTGAACTGCGCACCCTGCCGCGGAACGCTGCCCTGAGCCGGCTGGTGCGCGAGCACAGTCTTGATCCGCTGGCAGCGGAAAACCTCATCCGCTTTCTCGCGGACCAGGAGCTTGCCACGGCCGCTGTGCCGGACGACCGCACTATAGTGATCGAGCGCGTTCGGGACGAGCTGGGGGACTGGCGCGTTTGCGTGCTCACGCCCTTTGGCAGCCGTGTGCATGCCCCGTGGGCCATGGCCGTCACCGGGCGCATTCGCGCGGCCGGCGGCCCTGAGGTTGAGACCATGTGGGCTGATGACGGCTTCGTGCTGCGCTTTCCAGACGCTGACCAGCCGCCGGATGTGGACCTGCTGCTGCCGGATCCGGCTGAGGCCGCGGATCTTGTCCTGCGCCAGCTTGGCGCGACGGCCCTGTTTGCGGCGAAGTTCCGCGAGAGCGCGGCACGCGCGCTGCTTTTGCCGCGGCGCCGCGCCCAGGGCCGCGCCCCGCTGTGGCAGCAGCGCAAGCGCGCCTATGACCTGCTCGCGGTCGCCGCGCGTTATCCATCGTTTCCTATGTTGCTCGAGGCCTATCGCGAGTGCGTGCGCGACGTCTTTGATATGCCGGCCTTCCTTGAGACACTGCGCGAGGTGGGAAGGCACAATATCCGCGTGCATGTGGCCGACACGCGGACACCTTCGCCATTCGCCTCTTCGCTACTCTTCAGCTACGTCGCAAATTACATTTACGACGGAGATGCTCCACTGGCCGAACGCCGGGCGCAGGCGCTCTCAATTGACCAGGACCAGTTGCGCGACCTGCTCGGCGATGCCGATCTTCGCGAGCTGCTCGATGCCGAGGCCATAGCCGAGGTGGAGGAGCAGGTGCAATCAGTCTCCGAGACCCTGCGCGCGCGCTCGGTGGACGGGATGCACGACCTGCTGCTGCGCCTTGGCGACCTTTCGCGGGAAGAACTGGCGCGCCGCGTCGCATCACCAGACCTGCTCGATTCCGTGGACCGGCTGCTGCGTGCCCGGCGCCTGCTCGAGGTGAGGATAGCGGGTGAGAAGCGCCTGATTGCGGTAGAAGATGCGGCGCGTTATCGCGATGCGCTCGGGGTGCCGCTGCCGCCGGGGCTGGCCAAGCCGCTGCTTGAGCCGGTGGAGCAACCCGTACTCGAGCTTATCCGCCGCTACGCGCGCACGCACGCGCCCTTCACGCTGCAGGAGGCAGCAACGCGATTTGGACTGGACTCCGCGCCGGTCGAGGCCGTGCTGCGTGTGTTGCTTCTGGACGGGCGCGTCGTCGAGGGCGGCTTCCGGCCCGAAGGCGTACATCGCGAATGGTGCGATGTTGAGGTGCTGCGGCTCATCCGCAGAAAGTCCCTGGCACGGTTACGAAAAGAGATAGAGCCGATGGAGCAGCAGATGCTGGCGCGGTTCGGCACGCACTGGCAGGGCGTGCTCAACCGCAGGCGCGGCCTCGATGCGCTGCTTGACACGATCGAGCATCTGCAGGGCGCGCCGCTTCCTGCTTCGCTGCTCGACACCAGCATCCTGCCCGCGCGTCTGGCCCGCTATACACCCGCAGACCTCGATACGCTCATCGCCGCCGGAGAGGTGGCGTGGTGCGGACTGGGCGCACTCGGCGAACACGATGGGCGTATCGCGCTCTACCTAGCGGACCGCATGCCCGCGCTGCTGCCGCCGCGCAGCCGCCCCCAGGAGCTTGATGGGCGCGAACAGCAGTTGCTGGAAACTCTGGCCCGCGGTGGAGCGATGTTCTTCGCGCAGTTGCATGAGCAGGCCGGGGGCGGATATCCGGGAGAAACAATCGATGCGCTCTGGAGCCTCGTCTGGCGCGGCATGTTGACCAACGATGCGCTGCAGGCGCTCCGCGCCTACACGGCCAGGCCCGCATCCAGCCGCCCTGCAAAGAAGCAGCACAACCTGCCTGCATTCCGCTCGCGGCGCACCACGCCGCCCAGCGCGCAGGGCCGGTGGTCGCTGGTGCCCGAGCCTGCCGCCACAGCGACGGAGTGGGCGCACGCCACGGCGCAGCAGCTGCTGCACCGCTACGGCGTGCTCACGCGTGAGATCGCTGCCACGGAAGACCTGCCGGGTGGTTTCAGCGCCATCTACGACGTCCTGAAAGCGATGGAGGAGAG
>CAYQYM010000260.1:0-4056 GCA_964421715.1 uncultured Acidipila sp. | reverse complement strand
GCGCAGCTTCCAGGACTCGAACGGCGATGGCATCGGCGACCTGAACGGCATCACCAGCCGGCTCGATTACCTGAAGACGCTTGGCGTGGATGCCCTCTGGATCACTCCATGCTATCCCTCGCCGCAGGTGGACTTCGGCTATGACATCTCGAATTACGAGGCCATCGATCCGCAGTACGGCACGATGGCTGACTTCGACCGCCTCGTCTCCGAGGCCAAAAAGCGCAACATCCGCATTCTGATGGACCTGGTACTCAACCACACGTCAGACAAGAGCCCGTGGTTTGAAGAGTCGCGCAGCTCCAAGAACAACCCAAGGCGCAATTGGTATGTGTGGAAAGACGGGACCGCCCCCGGTCCCGGACATCCGCCGAACAACTGGCAGTCAGACTTCGGCCACTCCGCCTGGGAATATGACGCCAAGACCGGCCAGTACTACTACCACAAGTTCTACATTCAGCAGCCGGACCTGAACTGGGACAACCCTGAAGTGCGCAAGCGAATGTATGACGTGGTGCGCTTTTGGGTGAACCGGGGAGTGGCGGGCTTCCGCCTGGACGCGATCACGACTCTGTTTGAAGACCCACAGATGCGCGACGAAGATCTGGCGCTGGACAAGGACGGCAAGCAGCAGACGAACGCCTACGGCGATGTCTCGCTCAAGGACACGCGCACCAACAACCTGCCCAGGGTACATGAGGTGCTCCGGCAGTTGCGCAAGGTGACCGACACTTACGGCAATCGCAATATCGTGCTCATCGGCGAGACCTACCTGACTAACATCACCGAGCTGCGCAAGATGTACGGCGAGAAGAACGACGAGCTGCAGCTGCCTATGGACATGCAGATTGGCTTCATCAACAAGCTGGACGTAAATCTCTTTCGCGAGCGCATCAACGACGCGGAGACGAAGCTCGATGGCAACATGCCCCTCATCGTCTTTGACAACCATGACAACGCACGCTGGGATCGCTACGGTGACGGCAAGCACAACCAGGACATTGGCCGCGTGATCGCCACGATCCTGTTTGCCACCCGCGACGCGGCGATGATGTACTACGGCGACGAGATCTCGATGGTGACCACGCCGCCCACGCGCAAGGAGGACGTGAAGGACCCGGTCGGCCTCACCGGCTGGCCCAGGGACAAAGGCCGCGACGGTGAGCGCACACCGATGCAGTGGACCGATGGCCCGAACGACGGCTTCAGTACGCCGGACGCGAAAACCTGGCTGCCGATTCCTGCAAGCTACAAGCAGAACAACGTGCAGGACGAGGTGAAGCATGTCAACTCGATCTTGAACTGGTACAAGCAGCTCATCGAGCTGCGCGGCAGCGTCCCAGCCCTGCATTACGGCGAGAACATCATGCTGAACACAGACAGCGCCAGCGTGCTCTCCTGGCTGCGCCAGACGCCGGGCCAGCCCTCCGTGGTGGTGGCCTGCAACTTTACTGCGCAGCCGCAGAAGGTCAGCTTTGACCTCTCTGCCCAGGGCATCCAAGGCAAGCAGGCCAGGACATTGATGCAGACCCCGGGCTCCAGCGATCCAGCATCGCTCGATGCAGTAGAGCTGCCGCCGTTCGGCGTTTACATCGGCCAGGTTCAATAGTGGTCCAGAAAGGTCCCGGAAAGCTCCTTCGCGGCAGCGCAGGCGAAGGAGCTTTTTCTTACACCGGGTAGGCCGCGTAAACTCCTTCAAACACCGCATCCCACGAAGCTCCCAGTGCGTAGTCGCGCGCGGCGGCGCGCATCTTTTGGTGCTGGCAGCGGTCCTGCGTGATCCTGAGAATTGCCTCGGGGAAGTCATCATCCTCGGCCACGTAGCCCGTCGTGCCGCCCTCGATGAGGAAACGCGGGCCGCCGTCCGGAGTCACCACCGCGGGCACGCCTGAGGCGAGCGCCTCCAGCACCACGTTGCCAAAGGTGTCCGTGTGCGAGGGGAAGACGAACACATCCATATCTGCATAGGCGCGCGCGAGGGCAGCCCCGCGCAGCACGCCGGCAAACTCGGCCTGCGGCAGGTTCTGCCGCAGCCAGCTCTCCTCGGCTCCGTGGCCGATGATCAGAAAGCGGAAGCCGCACACGCCGCGCTCGATCAGCTCGCGATGGATGCGGGCCAACAGGCTGACATTCTTCTCTACCGAGAGCCGGCCCGTGAAGCCGAGCAGCAGTGTCTTGTCCTGGACACCGCGGCTTCGGTTTGCCGGGGAAAACAGCTCCGTGTCCACGCCGCGCTGCATCAGGTGGCAGGGGCGCCCCGTGGCGCGGGCCAGCAGCTCGCACAAAGCAGCGTTTGGCGCGTAGAGCACGCTGGCCAGGCTGTAGAAGCCTGCCGTTATGGACAGGGACGTGTTCTCAATGGCCTTCGCCGCTGCCGGCAGGCGGCGCGTTAGCCAGAGCGCACGTCGGGCAGCGTATTCATGCACGTTTGTGTGCCAGCTTGCGGCGAGAGGGATTCCGAACCAGTCAGAGAGCGCGGCGCCCAGCACCCCCAGTTCGCTGGGTCCGGTGATGTGAATCACGTCCGGACGAAAGCGGCGCAGCGTGCGCGTGATGTCCGGCAGGTGCCGCACGAATCCGGGGTCGAAGCTGAGGTCTTTTTCGAGCGCAAAGGCGAGAAAACCACGCTTGAGCTCGAGCGTCTCCACGCTGCCCGCGCGCGCGTGCCGCTCAGCGCGACTGCCCGCGCGCACACACAGGAACGGCAGGTTTCGCCGCTGCGCAAAGGCCTCAAACTGCCGGCTGGTGTGCGCGACCCCGTTTACCTCGTGGAACGAATCCGGAAAGTAGGCCACGCGGAGGGGTTGCGCCATACATGCGAGTGTACCCGGAGCGGTCTGCCTTCCTTCTCTCACAAGCCACGGCTCGCTTCTCGCAGGAATACTAAAGCCGGCGCGTGCCGCTGTTCACCAGACTTAGACCGGCTCCTCCCCGAGGGCAAAGGCCAGCTCACGTTGCTCGTTCCACGCCCGCCTCAGGCTGCCGGAGACGGGCCGGCTGCCCATCAGCCGCACCGTTCCGATCACCCACTGCAGGTAGAACGGCGCTCGGCCACGCATCCAGAGTTCGCTCAAAGGACGGATGTTTCCCTCCATGTCCGGGTGGAAGACGCGCTCGTCCCAGCGCTGCATGCCTTGCGGAAGGGCCGGATAGTCGCGCACGGCGTCCAGTGTTGACTGGAGCAGCCGGTGCTTCCAAGGCTGTGCATACTGCGGCAGAAAGAGCACGTGGCTGCGGCCCTCGTAGCGAACCTCGTGTACAAACTCGGTAAAGGTGGCTGCGTGCGACAGGTTCACGTTCGCATTCGGCTCCATGCCATGGCGGTCGCCGCCGGAGATCAGCAGCTTGTCATACTCCCGGGCCAGGCGCTTCACGGCGCGGTTCTCCTCCCAGCTGCGCAGGCCGTTCAACTCGAGGGCGTGCATGTATTGCCCGTTCTGCTGCATAAATGCGCGCACCCGCTCGTGGTGCTTCGCCCCGCCGATTAGGTAAAGGTCCCACATTGGGTGGTTGAAGACGATAAGCACGTTCGGCAGCGTATCGAGCGCGGCCAGTATCTCGGTCAGCCGCGCCTCGCTGGGGTTCGCCGTGTACGCCTCGAAGGTGCGCATCCACTGCTGGCCGGTCTCGCTGGGCAGGTTGTGTATGCCAAGGTGAAAGGACTGGTCGCCGCCGAACGGAGCGCTCCACTCCACCGAGACGGGGATGTGGCGCGCAGCGGCCACTGTGCGCAGCAACATCGGCGCATGCATGTTGTCGTGGTCCGTGATAGAGACAAGCGGCATCAGCCGCAGATGCTCCAGGATCTGCCGGCTCTCAAGGTCAAAAGCAAGGCGCGGCGTCAGCGGCGGCGTCCAGTAGCTCCGGGCGTAATCCAACTTGAAGGAATACTTCGCAAGCGCCCAGCGCTCGCCGGCTGTCAGCAGCGGCCGCAGGCTGCGGTACTCATTGCCCAGGTTGGCGAGGAAGTCCAGCGTCTCCCGCGACTGGTTCGTGTGGCTGTGCAGCGAGACGCCGGTTGTATAAGGCTTCGCGGCGCCAGGGTCTTTCCACAGA
>CAYQYM010000259.1:0-4064 GCA_964421715.1 uncultured Acidipila sp. | reverse complement strand
CGGTAAAGGTCAAGGCGGGGCGCCGCTGCATCCACTCGCGCGCGTTCCAGCAGGAAGAACGGCTCTTTCCCGAACTTGACGCCGCGAAGCTGTACCTGAAAACGCTCTAACCGCGAGCGGGGTAGAATCGCAGACGGTTTTGACGAAACGAAGGAGAGAGCACGTATGGTGACACTAGCAGACGCGCGCCGCGTGATCGCCGCGGGCGAAAAGCGGGCGGCCGAGATCGGACAGCCGATGAACATTGCGGTAGCGGACGCGGGCGGAAACCTGGTGGCGCACGCCAGGATGGACGGCGCATGGCTGGGCAGCATTGACATCTCGATTCATAAGGCGTATACCGCGAGGGCCTTTGACATCGCGACGAAGGACCTGGCCGAGCACTCGCAGTCCGGCGGGCAGTTCTTCGGCATTCACGCTTCGAACGGCGGCCGCATCATGATCTTCGCGGGCGGCATTCCGCTCAGGCGAGACGGCAGGGTGGTGGGCGCGGTGGGCGTGAGCGGCGGTTCGGGCGACCAGGACCATGCGGTGGCCGAGGCGGCAGCGGCGGCGTTCTAGTTCAGCTACGCAGGCAGGCAGAGGAGCAGTTAATAAAGCAGCGCTGCTTTTCTCTTTTCGAGGAAGGCCTCCAGGGCAGGTTGCCATTCCTCGGCAATGCGCTGGGCGTCTTCGCCGGCGCGGAGCTGGTCGAGCACGCCCGCGTTAGCCAGCAGCGTGTCAATTTTGTCGAGCGCAAATCTCTCCGGATAAAGCGCGTACAGGGCGGCGGCGATCTCGATGCCGAGCTCCGGGGCGTCGAGCTCTTCGCGCGCTGTGACAATCACGCGGACGCCGTTGCAACGCTCCCCGGCATAGGGATAGGGCTTCAGCGGGGTGAAGCTGACGGGCACGAAGCGCACGCCGGGGAGGAAGCGCGCGTTGAGCCGGGCGGCGAGGGCGCGGGCGTCGATGAAGGGTGCGCCGATCTGTTCAAACGGAGTATCGGTGCCGCGGCCCACGCTGATGTTGGTCGTTTCGACGAGGCTGATCGCGGGGTAGAGCATGGCGGCGGTGAGGCTGCGCAGGTTGGGCGAGGGGTCGATCCAGGCGACTCCGGTCGAGTCGAACCAGTCGCCGCGCTGCCAGTCCTGCATGCGGATGACGGTGAGCCTGGCACCGAGGTGCCGCTGCTGGTTGAAGTACTGCGCGAGCTCGCCGAGTGTCATGCCGTGCGCACAGGCAGCGGCATATAGTGCACGTAGCTTGAGGCTTCTCCGGAGAGCGGGCCCTGCACCTGGGAGCCGTTGATGGGGTTGGGGCGGTCGAGCACGAAAACAGGCGTGCCTGCGCGGGCGGCGGCCTCGAGGATATAGCCGACCACGGTCTCATAGGTATAAAAGCGCACGCCTGCGTCCTGCAGGTCGATGACGACGGCGTCAAGGCTGTGCAGCATGGCGGGCGTAGGGTGGCGCGCGGCGTCCGTGGCCCCGTAGAGGCTGACGACTGGGGTGTGGGTGGCCTGATCGACAGAGTTGCCGATGGAGGTGGTATCGAGCGCGCCGGAGAGGCCGTGCTCGGGCGTGAAGACGGTTGCAAGGGCGAGGCCGGGCGCGTGCGCGAGCACGTCAATGGTGCGGCGGCCCTGGGCATCGACGCCGGTCTGGTTGGTGACGAGGCCGATGCGCGCGGGAGCGTGGAGCGCGGTGAGCGCGGCGAAGTTTTCGGCTTCAAGGACATCGATGCCGGTTTTGACCTGCGCATTGCGGCTGGGGCGATGCCGGAGACCGGCGAGCGACTCGTTGTAGCCGGTGAGGCGGGAGGAGAGGCGGCCGCCGTCCGGGGCGATATGAAGCGCAAGGGCGGCAGCGTCCGCGATGGCGCCGCGCAGCGCGGTGATGCTGTGCGGGCCATCGGGGTGAACGGAGTTGGCGAGGACAATGACGTAGGTCTCGCTGACGGGGTCGATCCAGAGCGAGGTGCCGGTGAAACCGGTGTGGCCGAACGAGCCGACGGGCAGCAGGGTGCCGCGGCTGGAGGAGAAGGGCGAATCGATGTCCCAGCCGAAGCCGCGCAGCGCGGTGGCGGTGGCCGGCTGCCCGGGGGCTACCATCTTCATGAGAACGGCGCGGGAGAGCGGAAAGCGGCTGGGGCGGCCGGCGAGACGGTCGAGCAGGGATTGGGCATAAAGAGCCACGTCGTCTGCCGTGCTGAAGAGGCCGGCATGCCCGGTGACGCCCCCCATTCTGCGCGAGGTGGGGTCATGCACGGTGCCGCGGAGCATGTGGTGCTGCTCGTCATATTGCGTGGGCGCGATGCGCGGCAGCCAGCTTTGCGGCGGCAGGAAGCGCGTGTGCGCCATGCCGAGCGGCTGGTAGATGTTCTGTGCCGCGTAGGTGTCGAGGGACTGGCCGGTGAGCTTTTCCAACAGCGCGCCGAGCACGATGAAGTTGATGTCAGAGTAGACGAAGCGCACGCCGGCGGGACCGGCAGGACGAACGGCAAAGGCGCGGCGCAGGCCCTCTTCCCTGCCCTGCCAGCTTTCGGTGAGCTCGAGATCCGGTGGCAGGCCGGAGTAGTGCGTGAGCAGGTTGCGTAGGGTGATGTCCTGCTTACTGTTGGCGGCGAATGCGGGCAGGTATCGGCTGACCGGGTCATTAAGCCTGATGCGGCCCTGCTGGTAGAGCTGCATGATGGAGGTGGCAGTGGCGAGCACCTTGGTGAGCGAAGCCATGTCAAAGACGGTGTCTGCGGTCATGGTCTCGCGTGTGGGTTCGAGCGAGCGCTGGCCGAAGGCGCGGCGGTAGACGATGCGTCCGCGGTGGCCGATGAGGACGACGGCTCCGGGGATCGTGTGATCGGCGATGGCCTGGCTTGCGAGCCGGTCGATGGTGGAGAAGCCTCGCGTGGCCTGCGCTGCAACCTGGGCGGCGGTGCTGGCCGCCATGAGCAGGGGGGCGAGTAGAAAGGCGAGCAGGAAACGGGGCCATCTGTCAGCGCGCATTTGCCGCACCTCTCCTTCGACTGGCAAAGTATCCAAGCGTGAACGTGACCGCCGACCCGAGCAGCACATACCAGGTCCAGGCGATCTTGGGCAGGGTGAGACGGCCGAGGGAGACGGGACTCTTCTGCAACCACAGCAGAAGGTTGACCGCGGTGCCCGCGAGCAGGCCGGCAATGGCACCGTTCTCGGTCGCGCGGCGTGTGAGAGTGCCGAGCAGGAAAACGCCGAGCATGGCGCCCCAGAGCACAGACGCGATGGAGAGACCGATCTCAAGCACGTGACCGCCGCCGCGCGCCAGCATTGCGAGGACAAACAGGACGACGGCCCAGACAAGGGTCATGATGCGCGACAGCCGGGTCTTTTCGGCCTCGGAGGCGTCTTTGCGGGCAAGCGCGTAGAAGTCCACCACCGAGGTGGAGGCAAGCGAATTGAGCGCGGCGCTGAGGTTACTCATGGAGGCGGCGAAGATGGCGGCGATCATAAGGCCGGCGATGCCGGTCGGCATTTGCTCGACAATGAAGCGGGGAAAGATGCGGTCGGGACTGAGACCAGGACTGGCAGCGGCGCTGGTGCCCGCGTGCAGGTAGTAGACGAAAAGGCCGGCACCGATGAGCAGGAAGAGCGTGAACTGTACAAAGACGATGACACCGCTTGAGAGCAGCGCAAGGCGGGATTCGCGGAGGTTCCTGGCGGCCAGCAGCCTCTGCACCATGAGCTGGTCGGTGCCGTGGCTGGCCATGGTGAGGAAGCATCCGCCGAGGACGCCGGACCAGAAGGTGTAAGTGGCGGTGAGGTTGAGCGCGAAGTGAAACAGGGTGAACTTGTGCGCGGCGGCGGCGGCGGAGAGGAATCCGGACCAGCCGCCGGGGATCCGGTGGGCGACGGTGAAGAGGCTGACGAGTGTGCCGGCAACATAGACGGCCATCTGAACGACGTCGGTCCCGATGACGGCGGCCATGCCGCCTTCAAAGGTGTAGAGCAGGGTGGGCGCAGAGAGGATAGGCAAGGAGGCAGAGTCGCCAGGGCCGAGGTCGGCGCGGGCGAGGAGGGCGAGAGCGGAAGCGCGGAAGCCACAGGAGGA
>CAYQYM010000258.1:0-4076 GCA_964421715.1 uncultured Acidipila sp. | reverse complement strand
CCGCGGACCGGTGTGGGTAGGCTCCGTGCGGTTCCACGTGGACTTTTAGCGTCCACGCTACAGTTGCCCACAAAGCTAAAACCTAACCTGGACGTCTTCCGGCGCAGCTTTTGCTGGTGGCGTTTACTCCTCACAGGAGCATTGCTCATGCGCAGAGAACGCAGACACCCTCTCAAGCTGGCCGGTATGGGCGCCGCGTCTCCCGGATCAAGACGGATCGAGGACACGCTCATCGACGCACGCAGCTCTCCCAGGATCTAAGCCAGCCAGGCCGCGGCGTTCGCGCTCAAGCAGCCGCTGGAGCAAGGCCCAGCTACCGAGCGCGAGTGCGCCGTCCGTGAGGAGACTGGCTGCCGCCGCGCCGCGCCATGAGTAGCGCGGAATCAGCGCCAGGTTCAGCATCAGATTCAGCGCAGCGGCTGAGGCCTGCAATCCCGTCCGGTACCACTGCGAAGACGAACCTGTGATGGCCGTGCCCCAGCAGTAGTGGAGCGCGCACAGCAGCGGCAGCAGGCAGAGCCAGCGCAGGGCGGCGACCGCGGGCGCGAACGAGCTGCCGAAGACGGCCGGCAGGAGCGGCGCTGCCAAGAAGAGTGCAGCAGCGCACGCGGCGGTCAACGCGAGCGTGCGTCCCAGCAGCCGCCTTGGCAACACGGACGCGGCCGCCACGCCGTGCGCACCCTCGCGGAAGATGCGCGGCGTGGCGGCCGCGTAAAGGCTGTAGACCGGCGTACTCACCACGTCCACGATGCGGTAGGCTGCGCCGTAAATGCCGGCTGCGGCAAACAGTCCGCGCCCGGCCAGCAGCATCTTGTCGATGTCGTTGAAGACAGTGATGGATGAGCTGGAGAGCGAAAAGCTGAGGCCGGCGGCGAGCTCACTGCGCGGCACTCGGCGGAACTGCGGCCAGCCAAGCCTACGCGTTACAAACGTTGCGCTCATCGCTGCACCGGCGAGGCTGGCCAGCAGGTAGAGCTGGCTCCAAAGCTCAGCCGATGCGGGACGATGCGCATGGAACGCGAGCGCAAAGAGCACCGCTGCTGCAAGGGTGCGTACGAGTGTGCTCAGCGTGAGCACGCGAGCCGTCCACGGCAGCTCACCTGCGCCCTGGAAGGCGCGGCCCACCAGCGTCGTCATGCGGCCGAAGAGCCCGTCTGCAACCGCGATCGCGGGGACCACTCCGCGCAACTCCGCAGGCAGCGCGCGCGCAGCTGCCAGGAGCACGCCGAGCAGCACGAGAAAGCCAATGGAAGAGACCAGCAGCGCGTCGCCCCAAGTCTTTTGAAAGCTCTCCCTGCCGCGGCTCACGTTGCGAACCAGCACCATCTCCATGCCGAGCCCGGCGAGCTGGCCCAGCGTGCCGACAAGCGCGACGACGCCGGCGACAACACCATACTCCCGGCTGCCAAGTGCGCGGCCGATCAAGGCGAAGTAGAGCGCCTGCAACAGCACTGAAGCGCCCTGGCCGGTCAGCATCCATGCCGTGTGCCGGCGCAGGCTGCCGCGCTCTGCGGCCTGCGCTGGCCTTTGCTTCTCAGGTCTGGTCAAGGCCGCCGGGTGCACAGGTTCCAGTCCCGCAGCGGCAATGCTGCGCGCGAGATTGGTGGCGCGGTCTGCAACTGCTGCCGCGCAAGTGCAGCGGCCACGGAGACGAACAGCACCCAGTAGATTCCGTTGAAGATGAGCAGCGAGCTCTCATCAAGGTTGTAGAGAAGCGTCAGCATGAGGCAGAGCGCCGGCCAAAGGCCGCTTTCGCCGCGGGAAAGCTGGCGCAAGCAGAGGCGCAGCGCACCCAGGTAGCAAAGCAGGAAAAGCACCAGGCCAGCGGCGCCAAGCTCCAGCCACACTTCGAGAAAACCGTTGTGCGCATGCACGAGAACAAATTGCAGCGCGACGATAACCTGGAACGACTCGCCGTGCAGTCCTTGCCAGAAGGCCGAAAATCCGTAGCCCAGCCACGGATGCTTCACGATGGCGTGCCACACCTCCTCCCAGATAGCCGTGCGTCCGCTGAGTGTTGCGTCACGGCCAAACAGCATCACCAGCGCGGGTAGGTTGCCGCCAGCCGACAGAGCCATGGCAGCGCCGGCGGCAGCGAAAAGGCCGAGTACAGCCGGACGGCTGCGCAGCGCCGTTCGCCTGACAGCGGTGCAGGCGAGCGCTGCCACAAGCACTGCTGCATCCAGCAGCCACGCAGCGCGCGAGCCGCTCATGACTAGCACGGCGGTGAAGACACTTAGCAGGGCAAGCTTGCGCATCACTCGTGCTTCCAGCGCAAGTGCCGCTGCTGAGGCAAACACCATCGCGCGTCCACAGGCATTCTTCTGTGTGAAGACGCCCTGCCAGTCGGCTGCGTGTCCGGCGGAGGCATCCAGCCCCACTGCGGGAAAAAACAGCGCTACGGCCGCCGAAAGCAGCGCAAGCATCAGCATGACCGTGGTGAAGAGCGCAAGCTGTCGCGGGACGGAAAAACGGACGGAGAGGAAGACGCCGAACAGCGCGGCCATGCAGAACGGCACAGCACGGCGAAAGCTGAGGGCCGGGTCCTGCGACCACGCGGCTGAGGCAGCCACGTAGAGGGAGAACAGCGCCAGCAACTGCAGGAGGATCGGATGGCGGATGGTTGCCAGGCTGCGCGTCAACAAGTGCCACCGCGCTGCAACCAGGAGGCACACCATCGCATTCACGATGACCTGCGAGCCGATGCCGGCCACAAACGTTAGCCGCGTCACCGGGGCATTCGTCATTTCAGTGGGCTGGTGCGGCGAGATGCCCGCCAGGTAGCCGGAGACCGCATAGAAGGCCAGCACGAGCATGCAGGCCAGTTCCTCCAGCCGAACAGCCGCAACGCGCGCGGTAAGCATGCTGCCGTTGTGCTGCGACGGCTTACCGCGAACCTTCGATGCATGCAAGGCAGCCACAGAATTCATGGCTTGCTGTAAATGATGGCCGTGCTGGCTGAAGACAAGATCGCGGTGGACCCAAGCGCAATGTTTCGCATCATGCTGAAGGGCACGTAGACCACATCGTTCGGCGCAAGCGTCACATCGGGCAGCTTGCCGCGTTCGATATCCCTGAGCGGCAGCCTGCGCTGGATGACCGTTCCACCCTCGCGATGCAGCAGCACTGCCTGCTGCTCGGCGGCCGTCTTCTGCGCGCCCGCTGCCAGCGCCAGCGCCTCCAGCGCGGTCAGCCTGGCATCGTTCTGCATCACGTATCCGCCCGGGCGTCCCACATCTCCCAGCACGTAGACGATGCCCGCCCTGGGCACGATGACCTTGTCGCCGGGAGCAACCATCACCTTCGCCGCAGCCACCTGCGCCTCGGCGCTGTTGCCCACAAAAACGGATGCAGGCTGCGACGCGGTGCTGCCTGCGGCATGCTCGATGGTCACATGGCGATCCGCGGTTTCGTTCAGCCCTCCTGCCATCGACAGCACATCAAGCAGGCTCAATGGCGTGGTGATCGGCAGCATGCCGGGGCGGCCCACCTGGCCAAGCACGGCAACCGACTGCGTTGCGTACTGCTCGACCGTGATGCTCACCTGCGGATGGTTGAGGATACCCGCGCCGAGGTAGCGCGCCTCAATGGCATGGGCGGCTGCGGCGGGCGTAAGCCCGGCCACATGCAATCTGCCGATGAGGTCGAGGCTGACATCGCCGGAGTCTTCCACCCGTGGGCGCTGCTCGAAATCGGGCTCGCGAAAGACGCTTACGTGGAGCAGGTCGCCCGGGCCGATGCGCAGACTCTCCTGCGCAAACGCCTGGCCGCCTAGCAGCGCCAGGCAGACATACAGCACCATGTGCAGTTTACGCATTCGCCCAGGTCCCCTGTGTACGCTCTAATCCGTAGTAGCTGTAGTATTCGCCCTGGTGCGGGACCGCGTTCAACACGGTCCCGATCACAACCGGCTCCGGGAGATCGCGCTTCAGGGCCTGCACCGTGCGCAGCAGCACCTTGCGCGCCGTGTACTCGTGCCGTGCGATCAGCACGACGGCGTCTGCCATCTGCGCCAGCAGCACGCCGTCAGTCACGGGCAGCACGGGGGGGCTGTCCAGCAGGATGAAGTCGTACTC
>CAYQYM010000257.1:0-4090 GCA_964421715.1 uncultured Acidipila sp. | reverse complement strand
CCTGCGTACCGGGCGAATCGGGCAGGTCCTGGTTCGCTGAAGGCACGGTACCGGCTGCGGCAGGCGCGGCAGCGGGCGGCGTCTGCTGCTGAGTTTCAGGGGCAGACTGCTGGGCCCGTGCGACGTGCGCGGCCAGCACGAGACAAAGCGTTGGAAGGAGTTGTCGGGTGAGTTTCATCTGACATTTCAGGGTAAATGACCGGGCCCGAGGTGGCCAGTCAGCCTGCTTCGGGCAGCTCCATCTTCTTCTCTGCCGCGCGCTGCTCCGGCTCGGATTCCTGCCGGATTTCGCGTTCCAGGAAATAGTTGAGCGTGGTGCGCAGGGTGGCGATGGCGGCCAGCTTGCCGATGTCAGACCATGACGGCGTGACGGCGGTGTTCAGGATGTCTGCGGCGAGTTCGAACTCCAGGGCCACGGCGAGCCAGCGGCCCAGGACGAGCCGGATTTCCGTCTTCTTCTTCGGGTCGCTGCCTGGCCGGGCAAAGAGCAGCAGGGCTCGGATCGTGGCTTCGATGGCCGCAAAGGCAATCAGGATGGCGGCGGCAAACTCCACGCCGCGCGCCAGGTACTGGATGATCGTTTTGGCGAAGGCCAGTCCCTGCGGCTCCATCCCTTGTTATGAAGCAGAACCGCAGGGAGGGGGTGCTTTTCCTCCTGACTGCGTCAGAAGTTTAAGGCAGGGCGGCCAGTACATCTTCGGGCTCCGGCCTGACGCGGAAGTCCGCGTGCGCCTCGGCAAAGAGCACCGTGCCGTCGCGGTCAAGCACGTAGGTTGCGGGAAGAGGCAGCCGCCAGCTCTCTTCACCGTTTATGAAGGGCACGTTGACCAGCGTGGCCCGGTACTGCTGCTGCAGTTCCGGCGGAACGGTGTAGGCCAGGCCGAACTGTGCGGCGAGTGCGCAGGCCTCATCCCGCAGCAGTGGGAAGGGCAGCCCGTGCTGGCTGATGGCGAAGTCGCTCTGCCGCAGGGTCTGCGGCGTGATGGCCACCAGCAGCGCGCCCAGCTCGCGGACGGAAGGGTAGAGCCCGCGCCACGCCTCGAGTTCCGTGATGCAGTAAGGGCACCAGCGGCCGCGGAAGAAGTTCAGGATGAGGGGCCCCAGCGCCAGCAGGTCTTCTGAAGAAACAGTGCGGCCCTGGGCATCCGGCAACGCAAACCGCGGAGCCCTGGCCCCGACGGGCAGAATGTGCTGCTCGATGCCGCTGGCGAAGAGCTCCTGCACGGCGTGCTCGCCGGCGGCCAGGCGCTCGGGCTGCACCAGCGCGCGGGTGTTCATCGTGATCTGGTCCAGCTCGTTTTGCAGTGTCATCACTGGACCGTCTCCTTCAGCGCCCCTGTGCCGGCTTTGCTCTCCGCCGTATGCACGCCCAGCTCGCGCAGCAGGAAGGCGTAATCGAGCGCGATCTCTTTCAGGTAATCGTAGCGTCCGCTGGCTCCGCCATGACCGGCCGTCATGTTCGTGTGCAGGATGAGCCGGTTCTGGTCCGTCTTGAGCGCGCGCAGCCGGGCCACGTATTTCGCAGGTTCCCAGTACATGACCTGGCTGTCATAGAGCGAGGTCTTGACCAGCATCGCGGGATAGTCTTTGGCCTCAACATTGTCATATGGAGAGTAGCTCAGCATGTATTCAAAGTATGCGCGCTCATTCGGATTGCCCCACTCTTCGTACTCAGGCACGGTGAGTGGCAGCGAGGCGTCAAGCATGGTGTTCATCACATCCACGAAGGGTACGTGCGAGACGACGGCGCGGTAGAGTTCAGGCCGGAGATTGGCCACGGCGCCCACAAGAAGGCCGCCGGCACTGCCGCCCTCCATGGCCACGCGGCCCGGCTCGCCATAGCCGGCCGCCAGCAGGTGCTCGGTCACGGCGATGAAGTCGGTGAAGGTGTTGCGCTTGTTGAGCAGCCGGCCGGCATCGTGCCACGGCTTGCCCAGGTCTCCGCCGCCGCGGATATGCGCGTAGGCCAGCACGAAGCCGCGGTCCAGCAGGCTGAGCCGGTTGCTGTTGAAGCCGAGCGGCAGCGAATATCCATAAGAGCCGTAGCCGTAGACATACAAGGGCCCCTTGCCGGGAGTGCGCCTGTCCTTGCGGTAGACCAGAGAGATGGGGATCGAGGCGCCGTCGCAGGCCGTAGCATGCAGCCGCTCCGACGCGTAGAGCGTGCGGACAAAACCGCCAGGCACCTCCTGCTGCTTGAGCAGCTTCGACTCGCCGGTGGCGACGTCGTACTCGAAGATCGAGCCCGGCGTAACCAGCGATTGGTAAGCGTAGCGAAAGCTCGTCGTTTCAAAGAGCCGGTTGACGTGCGGATGTGTGCTGTAGGCGGGCTCCGGGAAGCTGACCTCGCGCTCCCCGGAGACGGCCGGCCCCTCGCCGGCAAAGCGGCAGACGCGCAGGTGCTGCAGGCCGCCTCGCCGTTCGCAGGCGATGAAGAAGCCGGCGAACAGGTCAATATCTTCAAGCATCACGTCGGAGCGATGGGCAATCTGCTCGGTCCAGTGTTCGCGGCCAGGCGTCGCTACTGGAGTCGTGACCAGCCGGAAGTTGCGCCCGGTGTCGTTTGCCCGGATATAGAAGAGGCCGTTGCGATGGTCGGCATAGTACTCAATGTTTTCGCGCCGCGGCTCGATCAGCGTAAATGCGCCGGCAGGCGCATCGGCCGGCAGAAACCTCTCTTCGCTGGTGGTGTGGCTGGCGGATTCGAGCAGGATGTAGCGACCGTCGCGCGTGCGGCCCGCCCCGATGTTGAAGCGTTCATCGTCTTCCTGGTAAACAAGGGCGTCCTCGTTGTGCGGTGCGCCCAGTGCGTGGCGGAAGAACTGGTACTGGCGCTTCTGCTCTTCATCCTCGACGGTGTAGAAGAGCGTGCGGCTGTCTGCCGCCCACACCACGGAGCCCACGCGCTCCACATCCTCCGCCAGCAGTTGCCCGGTGCGCAGGTCCTTCACCTGCAGCGTGTACTGGCGAAAGCCCTTGTTGTCCACGGAGTAGGCCAGCAGCGCGCCGTCGTCTGAGACGGTGAAGGCGCCCACGGCCATGAAGGACTCGTTTGCCGCGAGCTCGTTCACGTCCAGGACGATCTCTTCGGGCGCGGCGTCGTCGATCGCGCCATCGCGGGCCGACTTGCGGCTGTAGATGGGATATTGCCGGCCCTGCTCGGTGCGCGTGTAGTAAAAGTACGAGCCCTGTGCGAAGGGAACGGAGACGTCCGTCTCCTTGATGTGGCTCACCATCTCCTCGTAGAGCTGCTTTTGCAGGGGCACCGTGTCCTCCATCGACGCAGCGCACCACGCATTCTCGGCTTCAAGGTAGGCGAGGACCTCGGGGTCTTCGCGGCGGCGCAGCCAGGCGTAGTCGTCCACCAGCGTGTGGCCGTGCAGTTGTGTCTCGGTGCGTTCCGTGCGGGCGCGGGGCGGCAGCAGTTCGGTGCCAGTGCTCATCCTTTTCAGGATACCGGTTTCGGGAGGGACGCGGGTGGCCGGGAATGCGTCCTATCGCAGCAAGAGCTGCTCCCGCGCGCTAAAGACCTGCCGGACGACAAGCGTGCTGGCCACCAGGGAACTGAGCGCCGAGGCAGAGAGGATGGTGGCCAGCACCACGAACTGGTAAAGCGCGGCGTAAACGGGGGAGGCGCCGGAGAGCACCATGCCGGCCATGGTGCCGGGGATCCAGACGATGCCGAGCGAGCGCACGTTGTCCAGCGCCGGAATCAGGCTCGACCGGAAGGCGGCATCGAGATAAAGAGCTGTGGCGGCGTCCGGCGAGGCTCCGAGCGCAAGCGCGGACTCCACCTGGCCGGTGTGCGCCAGGATCTCGCCGCGGAAGCGGTCCAGGAAGATAGACTGCGTGTTCATGGCGTTGGCAATCACCATGCTGCCGACGGGCACGAGCATGGTGATCCTGAGTGGAATGACGCCGAGCAAGACCATCAGTAGCAGGATGACGCCCGCCCCGCAGGTAAGGGAAACCAGCACCATGCGGAAGGCATGCGGGATGTTCCGGGCGCGTGTGCGGACGATGCTGGCGGCGGCCAGCAGCATGCCCCCGAGGACCAGCAGTGCCGTCCACTGCGGACCACGCAGCAGCC
>CAYQYM010000256.1:0-4094 GCA_964421715.1 uncultured Acidipila sp. | reverse complement strand
CACATTACGAGAGAACTCCAGCTTTCCCTGGCCGAGTTTTTGGGGGGCACGTCACCTGGATGCACGGGTTATTACGCATGGCGCGGATAACGGACAGATCCGCCCCGTCATAAAACAGCTTGACACTCAACGCTTCGACCATTCAGCAGACACCCTTCATGTAGGCAGACAACACGGCAAGCGCGCGGGGGAGACGCACGGAAGACAAACTGGGCAAAACGCTTGATTCGTGCAACATACTTAGCAGCGGCGCCGTTCGCTGTCAAAACAAAATTTTTCAGGGGAACCTGCTTGATCAGGTAAGACAGCCAAACCGAGGTAACTGGCAGCCTGCGGATCACTTAGGTATAACTGCCACACCACATCGACTTCAAAACAGACGGGCCCCTTCACGGATGAAGACGCACGCACAGTCCTGTTCCTCGCCGTCTTTCACCTCCTGCTGCATCGTGGGAGGCGCAGGCTTTATTGGCAGCCACTTTGCTGATGCGCTGCTCGCCCATCCCGGCTTCCGCCGCCTTACCGTCCTTGACAATCTCAGCTCCGGCCGCGCCTGGCACTTGGAAGCGCACCGCGCCGACCCTCGCCTCCACTTCGTCCATCAGGACGCCGCCAGCCTCGATGCGCTCACCCACGCCTTCGCCGGCCACGAGGCCGTCCTCCACCTCGCCTCCAACCCGGACATCGCCCGGGCCGCCACCGAGCCGCGAATCGACTTCCACCAGGGCACCGCCCTCACCTACAACGTCGTCGAAGCCGCCCGGCTCGCCTCCGTGCCGCTCCTGCTCTATGCCTCCGGCAGCGGCGTCTACGGCGAGCAGGGCGCCCGCGAACTCCACGAGGACTTCGGCCCGCTCCTGCCCGTCTCCACCTACGGCGCCAGCAAGCTCGCCGGGGAGGCGCTGCTCTCCAGCTACGCCGCCATGTTCGCCATCCGCGCCTGCGCCTTCCGCTTCGGCAACGTCGTCGGTCCGCGCCAGACCCACGGCGTCGGCTTCGACTTCCTCCGCCGGCTGCGTACGGATCCGCACCAACTCACCATCCTCGGCGACGGCACCCAGACCAAGTCCTACATCCACGTCTCTGACGTCATTCGTGCCGTCCTCACCGCCGCCGAACACAGCACTGCGCCCTACTCGGTTTACAACGTCGCAACCCTCGACACCATCTCCGTCTCCGAAATTGCCGCCCTTGCCGCCGAGTGCTGCGGCGCCGCTCCCCGCCTCCACTACACCGGCGGAGACCGCGGCTGGAAGGGAGACGTCCCTCTCGTCCGCCTCAACACTGACCGCATCCGCGCCCTCGGCTGGGCCTCCACCATGACCAGCCGCGAAGCCCTCCGCAGCTCCATGCTTGCCATGCTGCCTATGCTCGTCCAGCTTCAGGAGGACCGTGCTCTTGCCCACTGATCGCGAGCTCAATCCCGCGCCGCCGCCCCGTGACACGATGACCCCGCCCATCGTCGCCATCCTCGCGGGCGGCCTCGCCACGCGCATGCTGCCCGCCACCGCCACCACGCCCAAGTCCATGCTCCCCGTCGCCGGGGAGCCCTTCATCGCCCACCAGCTCCGCTCGCTCGCCCGCCAGGGCATGCGCGAAGTCGTCCTCTGCTGCGGCCATCTGCACCAGCAGATAGAAACTTATGTCGGTGACGGCAGCCGCTTCGGCGTCAGCGTGCGCTATGCGTTGGACGGCGGTCGCCTGCTCGGCACCGGAGGCGCCCTGCGCAAGGCCCTGCCGCTGCTCGGCCCGCGATTCGCCGTGCTCTATGGAGACAGCTACCTGCCCGCACCACTGCTGCCCGCGTGGCACGCCTTCCTTGAGAGCGGAAAGCAAGCCCTCATGACGGTCCTCGCCAATCGCGATCGGTGGGACACAAGCAACGTCCTGTTCCAGGCAGGCCGCCTCCTCTGCTACTTGAAATCCGCTGCCGCCCCGCCGCTACGCCGGCCCATGCGCCACATCGACTACGGCTTCATCTGCCTCGAAAGCGCCGTCCTCGCCGCCGTGCCCCAGCCCCGCTTTGATCTCGCCTCGCTCCTTGAGCAGCTCTCCGCTGAAAACCAGCTCGCCGGCTTTGAAGTCCATCAGCGCTTTTATGAGATTGGCTCGCCGGCAGGCCTCGCCGAAACCCATGCGCTGCTCGCCGCCGCCAGGCAGGTCGAGACCGCCCCATGATCCTCACCCGTTCCCCGCTGCGCCTCTCCCTCGGCGGTGGCGGCACCGATCTGCCGTCCTTCTACCAGCAGCACGGAGGCTTCGTCCTCTCCGCCGCCATCTCCCGCTACATTTACATCCACCTGCATCGCAGGTTCCTGCCCGGCATCGTCCTGCGCTACTCCTCCATGGAGGAGGTCGCCTGCCCCTGCCAGATTCGTCATCCGCTCATTCGCGAGGTCTTTGAACAGCACGGAGTCCGCGAGCCCATGGAGATAACCTCCAGCGCTGACATCCCCTCCGGCACCGGCCTCGGCTCCTCCGGCGCTTTCCTTGTCGGCCTCCTCCACGCCATGCACCTCTACCGCCAGCGCACCGTCACCCGCCAGGCGCTCGCGGAAGAGGCCGTCCACATCGAAATGGAACGCCTCCAGGAGCCCGTCGGCAAACAGGATCAGTACATTGCCGCCTATGGTGGCCTGCTCTGCCAGCAGTACAACCCGGACGGCTCCGTCCGCGTGTGGCCACTCCACATGCCGCCTGGCGCCGAGCAGGAGCTGCGCGAGTCGCTCATGATGTTCTTCGTTGGCCGCACCCGCGCCGCCTCCACCCTGCTCGCCGAGCAGAAGCGCCGCACCGAGGCCGGCGACCC
The DNA here is from genome assembly GCA_964421715.1 of uncultured Acidipila sp. Classification (GTDB taxonomy): domain Bacteria; phylum Acidobacteriota; class Terriglobia; order Terriglobales; family Acidobacteriaceae; genus CAYQYM01. The sequence goes on along the minus strand of CAYQYM010000256.1, from coordinate 1,285 downwards.
TGCCATGACCGGCGCCCTCCGCTTCACCCTCGAGCTCGGCCGCGAAGTCGCCGCCCGCCTCGAAGCCGGCGACATCGACGCCTTCGGCCCCCTCATGCACCAGCACTGGCTCCGCAAGCGCTCCCGCTCCCGCGGCATGAGCGCCTCTGACATCGACAGCCTCTACGAGCTCGCCCTCGCCCGCGGCGGTGCCACCGGCGGTAAACTGGTCGGCGCCGGCGGCAGCGGCTTCCTCCTCTTTCAGGCCCCGGATCGCAAACGCCTCCGCACCGCCATGCTCGAAGCCGGCCTCAAGGAAGTCGACTTCCGCTTCGACTTCGACGGAACCACCCTCGTCCTTCGCGACGGCTGACTCTTCCGCCCAGCCCCCGCCTGCGCGATACTGGAGACAGTGCAGCTCAACAACACCATCGCCGTTGCCATGTCCGGCGGCGTCGACTCTTCCACTGTCGCCGCTATGCTCCAGGCCCAGGGCTTTGACCTCATCGGCCTCACCCTCCAGCTCTGGAACCAGCGCCGCCTCGCCGGCCGCCAAGGGATGCCCGAGCACGTCCAGGGCCGCTGCTGCTCCATCGACGACGTGTACGACGCCCGCCGCGTCGCCGAGCACCTCGGCCTCCCCTACTACCTCGTCAACGAGCAGGACCGCTTCGAGCGCGACGTCGTTCAGCCCTTCGTCCAGGAGTACCTCGCCGGCCGCACCCCCATCCCATGCTCGCTCTGCAACAATCACCTCAAGTTTGACCAGCTCCTCACCACCGCCCGCCAGATCGGCGCCGACCGCATCGCCACTGGCCACTACGCCCGCAACGCCTTTGACCCCGCCCGCGGTCGCTGGATCCTCAGCCGCCCCGCCGACCGCGCTAAGGACCAGACCTACTTCCTCTTTGGCCTCACCCAGCAGCAGCTCGCCCGCACCCTCTTTCCCCTCGGCGGCTACACCAAGTCGCAGGTCCGCGAACTCGCCGCCCGCAGCGGCCTTGCCCTGGCCAACAAGCCCGACTCCCAGGAGATATGCTTCATCCCAGGCGGAGACTACAAGCAATTCCTTGAGGCCTATCTCGACGAGCAGGGCCAGTCCATGCCGGACACCGCCGGCGAACTCGTCAACCCGGCCGGGGAAGTGCTGGGCCGCCACTCCGGCATCCACAACTTCACCGTAGGGCAGCGCAAGGGTCACAAGGTGCCCTCACCCACGCCCCTTTATGTGCTCAACATCGACGTCGCCGCCAACCGGGTCACCGTCGGCCCGGAACAGGCCCTCGCCACGCGCACGCTGCGCGCC
>CAYQYM010000255.1:0-4101 GCA_964421715.1 uncultured Acidipila sp. | reverse complement strand
GTCAAGCTTTGGGCATGGCCTCGAAGAAAAGCCAATGATCGTAGTCGCTTCAAAGTCCGATGCCGCCAGCCCGGAGAAGCTGAAGAAGCTGGCTGCGATGGCGAGGCGAAAGAGGCTGCCTTTCTACGAGATCTCCGCCGTCACCGGCTTTGGAGTGGACCACCTGAAGTATGCAATCGCTGGGGCGGTACGCACCTCGCGCGAGGCAGAGAAGAGCAGCCAGGTGCAGGTAGGCTAGCCAGCGCATGCGGGCCCTCGTTCTCTCCGACATCCACGCCAACCTGGACGCGCTGAACGCGGTGCTGGACGCCGCTCCAGCGCACGACGCAGTGTGGAACCTGGGGGACGTGGTTGGCTACGGAGCCAATCCAAACGAGGTCATCGACCGGGTGCGTGGGTTGGGTAAAGTCTTCGTGCGCGGCAACCACGACCGGGCCTGCAGCGGACTGACCAGCCTTGAGGATTTCAACCCGATTGCCGCGCGCGCCGCGAAGTGGACCCAGTGCGTCCTCTCAGCCGAGCACATTGCATGGCTGCGGCACCTGGCGCAGGGTCCGGTGCTGCCGGGGGAGACGGGTGTGAGCTGCGCGCACGGCTCGCCTATCGATGAGGACCAGTACTTGCTCTCGGTGCGCGATGCGTGGCAGCCGCTGCGCGAGCGCCAGGAGCGGTTGAATTTCTTCGGGCACACGCACCTGCAGGGCGGCTTTGCGGCCAATGGCGAGGAATGGTTCCGGCTGACGCCCTCCTATGCCACGCATGCCGAGGCCGATGTTTATGAGCTGACGCTGCGCGAAGGCGCGCGCTACCTGCTCAACCCGGGTTCGGTGGGTCAGCCACGCGATGGTGACTGGCGGGCGGCGTTTGCCATCTATGACGACGAGGCCCGTACGGTTCACTTCCATCGCGTGCCTTACGATTTGCGGCTCGCCCAGATGCGCATTGTTCGAGCCGGTCTGCCAGACCGGCTTGCCACGCGCCTGCGAGACGGGCGATAGCTGCGGCAGTCCCCCTTCGCTTATCACCTTCCGGTTCAACTTTTTTTAGGTTTGTGCGATTAGAATCTCGGCTGATTCCGCGAGAGGTATGCTTTTGCGCTTACGTGAGAATCACGCGGTAAACCCGATGTTCTGCGGCATGCTGCCGCTGGCCTTTGCCCTTGGTGGCGGCTCACAGATGCTGCAGCCGCTCGCCATCGCTGTCGTGGGGCGGCCTGCTGGTGTCCATGATTCTTTTGCTTGTCGTAACGCCGGCGGTATATCACTCCCTGACATGCGGACATAAGGAATCCGGCACATAGCCCGAATCTTCTCCGGTCGCTTAGAATCAAAGGTTCGGCAGTTGCCGTGCAAGTTTACTGAGCGGAACGGAGCACCCATTGGCAGAGACGATATACGACGCAGCGATCATTGGCGGAGGGCCCGCCGGTTACACAGCCGCCATTCGCGCGGGGCAGTATGGTTTGAAAGTAGCGCTGATCGAGCGGGAGCAGAAGCTGGGCGGCACCTGCCTGCACTGGGGCTGCATACCCACCAAGTCGCTGCTGTTCAACGCCGAAGTCTATGACCACCTGAAGCATGCAAAGGAATATGGCATCGAGGGCCTGGGCGAGGGCAAGATAAACTGGCGGGCAATCCTTGAGCGTAAGAACGGGATCGTGGTCAAGCACGCCAAGGGCCTCGACTTCCTGATGCGCAAGAACAAGGTGACCGTAGTGCCGGGCTTCGGCCGGCTTACGGGAGAAGCGAAGGATGGCGTGCACACCGTTGATGTCAGCGGGGACAAGCCGCAGTCCGTCAAGGCGAGAAATGTCGTGCTGGCTACTGGTTCCGATGCCCGCATGCTGCCGGGCCTGAAGGCAGACGACCGTATCCTCACCAACATGGAGATCCTCGGCATCCAGCAGGTTCCCAATTCAATGGTGGTCATCGGCGCCGGTGCAGTGGGGGTTGAGTTCGGCTCGATCTTCCGCAGCTTCGGATCAGAGATCACCATTGTGGAGTACCTGCCGCGTGTGGTTCCGAACGAGGATGAAGAAATTTCGAAGGAGCTGGCGCGCAGCTTCAAGAAACGCGGAATCGATATCCACACCGGTGCCAAGGTGGAGACCGTGGAGCACACAAAGACCGGCGTGAAGGTGACCTTTGCCACCTCGGATGGCAAGCAGGTGGTGAAGGAGGCCGAGAAGGTGCTGGTAGCGGTTGGACGTGCACCCCGCACAGAAAACATCGGCCTTGAGAAGACCAAGATTCAGCCGGAGCGCGGGTTTATCAAGACGAACGAGTGGATGGAAACGGCCGAGCCGGGCGTCTACGCCATTGGCGATATCGTGGCCGGGCTGCCACAGTTGGCGCACGTGGGCGCCATGGCCGGCATGGTCATCGCCGCACGCATCGCAGGCAAGTACGCGCGGCCCATCCGCCGCGAGCGTATTCCAGCCTGCACCTACACCGAGCCGCAGATTGGCAGCGTCGGGCTGACCGAAGCCCAGGCCAAGGAGCGGGGTCTGAACCTCAAGGTAGGCAAGTTCCCGTTTACGGCGAACTCAAAAGCCTCCATCATCAACTCTCATGAGGGCTTCATCAAGATAGTCTCCGAGGCGAAGTACGGCGAACTTCTGGGTGTACACATCATTGGCCCGTCAGCCACTGAGCTCATTGCCGAAGCCGTGACCGCGATTGAGCTCGAGGCCACGATCGAGGAGCTGATGTTTACCATCCACGCGCATCCAACACTGGCCGAGGCAATGCTGGACGGCTTTGGAAGCGTGGAGAATCTGGCCATCAACGTTTAACGGCTTAGCACAGTTAGCACCGCGACTGGGGCGTGAGGAGGATCACCCTCCCGCGCCCTGAGCTTTAGGGCATGTTGATTCATCTGATCCATCTCGGGCGCACCAGCTATGCCGAGGCGCTGCGCCTGCAGCGGCAGCTTGTCGGGCTGCGGCACGAGCAACGCATCGGCAATACTCTGCTGCTGCTGGAGCATCCGCCGGTGCTGACGCTGGGGCGCAACTCGCATCGCGAAAACGTGCTGGTGTCCGATGACCTGCTGGCCGCCCGCGGCATAGAGTTGCACGAGATCAATCGCGGCGGCGATGTAACCTACCACGGCCCCGGCCAGCTTGTCGGCTATCCCATCTTTGATCTGCGCAGATTTAGCCCGCGGCTTGGCGCGGTGGACTACGTACGGCGGCTGGAAGAGGTCCTGGTCCGCGCCTGCGGAGACTTTGCCGTTCCGGCGCAGCGCATCCAGGGCCGGACCGGCGTCTGGACTCTTGCCGGCGGCAGTATCCTGGAGAAGAAAATTGCTGCCATCGGGGTCCATATCTCAAGGGGTATCACCTCACATGGCTTTGCCCTGAACATCACGACTAACCCGGCAGATTTCAACCTGATTGTGCCGTGCGGCATTCGCGACCGGCAGGTGACCAGCCTCGAGTTTGAGGCCGACTCTGCACCTGTGTGGATGGACGTGGTGCATGCCGTGTCGCGCCAGTTTGGCAGAGTGTTCGGCGCACAGATCCTGTGGCTTGAATCAGTACAAGATTTGCTGCCCTCGGAACCGGCGCACACAGACGTGCCGATGGAGCCGCCGAAGGAATTACGTGCGCTGCGCGGAGAACGCAAACTCTCGCGCGGCTGAGCGGGCCGGATGAGAGTGATGGCTGGCAGGCGTTTTTCTCGCGTACACTGGGGAGTTTGGCGGGTGCAGCGGACGAGGACCTCTCCGCTTCTTTATAATCGGCTCTTGCCGATTGATTTCAGGGAAGGAACTTCATGCCGACCGATGTACTGATGCCCCAGATGGGAGAGTCGATTTTTGAGGGAACGATTACCAAATGGCTGAAAAAGCCCGGTGACCAGGTGGAGCGTGACGAGCCACTGTTTGAGATTTCGACTGACAAAGTCGACGCCGAGATTCCCTCACCCGCCGCTGGAACGGTGGCGGAGATCAAGGCTGCCGAGGGCAGCACGGTTCAGATCAACACGATCGTCGCGGTGATCTCAGAGAGCGAAGCGGCACCTGCTGCGGCGCCGCAGCAGACGGTGCCTCCCGCGCTCGACAAGCAGCCACAGGATACGGCGGCACCCGCCGCAG
>CAYQYM010000254.1:0-4103 GCA_964421715.1 uncultured Acidipila sp. | reverse complement strand
GATGGCCAGCCGGGCAGGATGGGGATGGTAAAGTCGAAGCCCACCACGGTGTGCACCGAGGGCACGAGGGGGGTGGCGAGGCCGGCCAGCAGCAGCGAGGCTGACTCATGCCAGCGCCAGTGCCGCGAGGCTCCGCGCCAGCCCAGGCAGAGCACGCCGTAAAAGCCATACGCGAGGCGGCTCCTCGAACGGTCGCGCAGGCTGGCCAGGTCGGGAATCATACCCAGGTACCAGAACACGAGGGAGACGATTCCGTAGGTCGATACGGCAAAGACGTCCCACACGAGCGGGCTGCGGAACTGCGGCTGCACGTGCATCGTGTTGGGGTAGGGAAGCAGCCAGTAAAAAATCCAGGGGCGGCCGAGGTGAAAGATCGGAAATATGCCCGCGCAGATGACGGCGAAGATCGTCATTGCCTCGGCGAAGCGATTGATTGAGTTGCGCCAGCCCTGGTTGAGCAGCAGCAGGATGGCAGAGATGAGCGTACCCGCATGCCCGATTCCTATCCACCAGACGAAGTTGGTGATGGCAAAGCCCCACGCAACGGGGAGGCTGATACCGAAGACGCCTACGCCACGGTAGAGGAGCCAGGTGACCGAGACCAGGAAGAGGCCGACGCCGGCAAGCGCCAGCCCGAACGTCACATACCAGAAAAGCGGTACGGGCCGCGTGAGCACGATCGACGTGATCTGTTCCGTGATGCCGCGAAACGTCTGGCCCGCTGCCACTACGGGCAGATCTGCAGCGGGCTCAAGCGGGCGTGCCCTATGCAGCTGCTGCTCTTCGAGTGTTTCACGCGGCTGAGCTTGAACAGGCATGTGCGCTAAGCCTCCCTCATCTGCGGGTTGGGATTGCGCAGCTCGGCGAGATAGGTGGTGCGGGGGCGCGTATTCAGGTCGCCAAGAAGTTCATAGTTGAGCTTGCTCGACTTCATCGCGACGACCTCGCTTTCGCGCTGGTTGATGTCTCCGAAGATGATGGCCCGGGTGGGACAGGACTGCTGGCATGCAGTCTGAATGCTTTCGTTCCGGACAGGGCGCTGCTCCACCTGCGCGGAGATCTCCGCCTCGCGAATACGCTGCACGCAGTAGGTGCACTTCTCCATCACGCCTCGGCTGCGGACGGAGACATCGGGATTGCGCTGCAGCTTAATGGATTCGGTGACCCAGTCCTGGTAGAGCAGGTAGTTGAAGCGGCGCACCTTGTAGGGACAGTTGTTGGAGCAGTAGCGTGTGCCGACGCAGCGGTTGTAGACCATGTCATTCAGGCCGTCGCTGCTGTGGTTCGTCGCCTGAACGGGACAGACGACCTCGCAGGGCGCATCCTCGCATTGCATGCAGGGGATCGGCTGATAGGCGGCGCGCGGATTGTCGAGATCGCCCTCGTAGTAGACATCGATGCGCAGCCAATGCATTGCGCGCCGCGCCAGCACCTGCTGCTTGCCCACCACCGGGATATTGTTTTCAGCCTGGCACGCCACGACACACGCATTGCAGTTGACGCACCGCGTAAGGTCGATGGCCATGCCTCAGGCATGGCCGGTGTAGTTCCAGTTTGGATAGAGCGTCTCGTCGCGGCGCGGATGCTTTGTCTCCTCCGACACAAAATCTGGCTCACGGCGAAAACGGGCTACCTCATCTGACACGACGATGGTGCGGCCCTCCATTGTCTGGTGCATCTGCACGGTGGCCAGCGGATAGTCATGGTCGATCTTCTCGAGCCGCAGTCCTCCGGCGCTCCACATCGCATCACTGGTGCGGATGCGATAGGCGCTGAATCCCGCGCCGTCTCCCGCTCGGCCTGCATGCGTGCGGCCCCAGCCCAGGTGAACCGTTACGGAGCCATCCGGTTGGCCGGGCAGAATCCACGCCGAGCCTTCGACCTGGTGCTCGCGGTAGTGCATCCGGACCCGCTGCTGTGCCGCTATATCGAGCTGCTTTGCCGTCCTCGGGCTCAGGTAAATGGCATTGTCCCAGGTCAGCTTCGTCATCGGCTGCGGGAGTTCCTGGAGCCACGTGTTGTTTGCGTAGCGGCCGTCGTGCAGGTAAACGTCCGGGCGGAAGACGATTTCAAGCTCGGCCGGTTTTGCCACAGGCGGAATGGACGCTGCCCACTGCGCGTTCAGCTTCGGCGTGATCTCGGGCAGCGCAGAGCCAGCCACCACGCCATTGCAGACGCTGCTGCGCCACCAGTCTTCAAAGGCATTGCTGCGGTGGGTTGTCTGCCAGTTATCGCGAACGATCTGGTAGCCGGTGCGCGCCGGCTGCTGCAGGATGAGATCGAGCAGCTCGATCTGCGAGCGTGAGTCGTAGAGAGGATCGATGAGCGGCTGAATGATTGAGACCGTGCCGTCGTACCCGCGCGCGTCGCCCCAGCTCTCAAGGAAGTGCGACTCCGGCAACTGCCATGCGCACTGGTCAGAGGTTTCGTTGCGATGCAGGCCCATGTGAATCGCCGTCGGGACTTTGCGCACCATGCCATCGAAACGCAGATCGACAGGGGCGTCATAGACGGGGTTCTGCCCGAGGATGAGAAGCATTTGTGCTGCGCCGCGCTGGATGTCCTGTGCCAACGCACGCAGGGAGGCGACGCTGTCTGAGGGCTGCGCCTCCAGCGCTTCGGTGTAGTGCACGGTTGTGCCCACGTTGCCGAGCGCCGCGTTCATGGCGTGCGCGAGTGCGTGTACGGAGGGAGATTGCTGCGCGCCGACAAGAATGGCGGCATGTCCGCGGTGCGCGAGTAAATCCTGTGCGACGGCGCGAGCCCACGGCGACGGCTGCGCCTGCCGCGGAGCGCCGGGCACGTTCAGCGCCGCGGCAAGCTGGCACGCGAAGTCGTCTACGTCTGCGTAGCGCAGCGGCAGCCGGTGGTCTGCCTTGCCGCCGGTGGCGGTCATGGTGCTTTCCACAACGTAAAGGCGGTTCATGTCGGTGCGGTCGCCGCGCGTGCGGCGCGCGGTGTAGTCATGCGCAAGACGCGTGGAAGGCTCGCCGCAGGTGAGGAAGTCAGAGTCCAGCGAGAGCACGACATCCGCCTGGTCGAGGCCGTAGAGCGTGTTCACGGGACGTCCGAAGGCCATCTCCGCGCCGGCACGGATATTGTCGTGCCCGGCGGGCTCGTACTGATGCCATTTCGCTTTAGGCATGGCGTGCAGCACGGCACGAAGCTGGCTTGCGAGCGTCGGAGATACGACCGACCCAGTGAGGATGTAGAGCCCGGCGCCTTGCTGTGCCTGCAGTGGTCCGAGTGCCGCAGTGAAGGCGAGGCGGAAGTCGTCCCAGCTGCGCTCGATACCGAGGTGCATCACGGTCTTCGAGCGGTCAGGATCGTAAAGATCAAGTATGCTGGCCTGCGCGTGCACCGAGCTGGCGCCAAGGCTGGCCGGATGTGCGGGATTGCCCTCGATCTTCGTGGGCCTGCCCATGTGGCTTTCCACGATGACGCCTTGCGCCAGGCCACACGGGCCCGGCACCGCGCTCGCGTAGTACTTCGGATTGCCGGGTGTCAGATTCGCCGGTGGGTTGACGTAGGGGAGAATGCGTTCTGTCGGCTGCCGCGTGCAGCCGGTGACGCCGGCAAAGGCAAACGAGGCGGCGGCAAGTTGCAGGAAACGTCTGCGGCTTAGCTCGTCCGTGGGCGTCCCCTCAGCGTCGCAATCATCACCTGCGGCATCGAGCAGGCCGGCCTGCTCTTCCAGTGTGCGCCAGAAGCGCGGGCGCGACACCCCGGTGAGCGCCTCGACTGGTACGAAGCCTGCGAGCGGCGGATGTTTGGAATCGTGAGAATGCTTTATCGATGGCATGTAGAGCAGCTCGTCAGTCGCTGAATGTGGTAAGCGCGTACCAGCTTCATGCCAAGCTCACGCTGGTTGGCAGGCGGCTGGTACTCCATGTTGAAGACCTCGTCACGCGGGCGCACATAAGCTTCCGGGTGGCGATGACAGTTCAGGCACCAGCTCATGCGGAGCGAGTTAGCCTGCCAGGTGAGTGGCATGCGATCCACGCGGCCGTGGCACGTTTCGCAGCCCACGCCTAGGGCCACGTGAATGGCATGGTTGAACAAAACGAAGTCCGGCAGGCCGTTTATGAGAAGCCACTCGATGG
>CAYQYM010000253.1:0-4110 GCA_964421715.1 uncultured Acidipila sp. | reverse complement strand
CCGGTGAGCGTGAGCCGGAGCCCCTGCCGCACAAACATGGCCGTCAGCGCCTGACGCTGCGCGCCCAGGGCCATGCGGATGCCGATCTCCCGCGTGCGCTGCGCGACCGAGTAAGAGATGACGCCGTAGATACCAATGACGCCAAGCAGCAGGGCCATGGCACCTGCCACTGTGAGCATGACCAGCGTGAACGAGGTGCGTGCCATGGAGCAGGTGTAGAGCTCCCTGCCAGTGAACCTGCTCGAAAGCGGTGTGTCCGGCAGCACCGACCACACCTGCCGCTCAATCTCGCTGAGGAAGGCCTGCGAACCGGCGCGCGGGCTGCGAATAAGGAAAGCCACTCCGCGGCGGAAGTTCTGCTTCTCGCCGTCGAAGTTGTTCTGCATCAACGGCCAGTAGACGATCGATGGCGCAGGCCGGCTCAGCCCATCGTCATGCACGTCCTGCACAACGCCGATCACCTGCCTCCAGTCATCCGTCATGCCGACGCGCACCTGCTTCCCGAGGGCGCTGGCGGGGTCTCCCCAGAACTGGCGCGCCATCTTCTCGGAGACGATGACTACCGGGCGGGCGTTGTAAGTGTCGTCCCAGGTAAAGTCCCTCCCGACGATTCTCATGGTGCCCAGGGTGGCAAAGCTGTCCGGCGCTACATACTTGAAGCGCTCAAGCGGAGGCAGCTCGCCTTCGCGCATCGGGTGATCCCGGGCGAAGACAAGGTCATTGTCCTCCGAGCCGTCCAGCGGCACGCCGCTTGTCATGCTGACTGAGGAGACGCCGGGCAGCGCCGCAATCCTGTCGGCGATGGCCTGGAAGTCTCGCGTGATCTCGTCCCGCTTTGCGTCTGGAATGCGGGTCTCCGGAACATAGATGCGAAAGCTCTGCAGCGACTCTGGCGAGCGGAACCCCGGATCTACCTGCGTGATCGCGCGGAAGGTGCGGATCATGAGACCGGAGCAGATCAGCAGCACCAGCGCCAGCGCCACCTGCACCACCACCAGCGCCTTGCGCGCGCGGTGCCGCTCACGGCTCTGGCTCAGCGTGCGCCCGCCTTCGCGCAGGCTGCTGGTGATGCCCGCGCCGGCGTATTTCAAAATGGGGAGGAAACCGATCAGCAGGCTGGTGAGGAGAGCCAGTCCCAGCGTGAAGAGCAGCACGTTCAGGTCGATGCCGATCTCATGCAAACGAGGCAGACCGGCCGGCGCAAGCGCCACCAGCACGCGCAGCGCGCCAAAGGCGAGCCCCAGCCCGATGAGGCTGCCGGCCAGGCCCAGCGCAAGGCTCTCGGCCAGCAGCTCCGTCGCAATGCGGCCCCAGCCCGCGCCCAGGGCGGCGCGAATGGCAAGCTCTTGCCGGCGACCTTCCACCCGCACCAGCAGCAGGTTGGCCACATTCGCGCAGGCCACCAGCAGCACCATGGCGATGGAGCCCATCAGCACCCAGAGCACCTTACCGATGTCGCCCACCACATCCTGCTTCAAAGGCCGCAGGTTCGGCTGCAGACCGGCCTGCTCAAACATGGCTACGCTGTAGCCGAGCGGGGGCGGAAAGCTGCGCAGCGAGACAGGGATCAGCCGTGCTATATCCGCGCTGGCCTGGGCCAGCGTCACGCCGGGCTTGAGCCGTGCGATTCCCTGGTAGCTGAAGTTGCCGAGCTTGAGCTTTGCGCGATCCCACTAGAAGGGCACGATAAGCGCCGCGTCCGGCTGATCCAGCATCTGAAAGCCACGTGGCAGCACGCCGATGATCTCGCGCGGGCGCCCGTCGACCGTGATGGTGCGGCCGATGGCGGAGCTGCTGCCGCCAAACTTTTTCTGCCAGTAGCCGTAGGAGAGTATTACCGTCTCCGGCGCGCCGGCCGTGTCATCCTGCCGGGTAAAGAGCCGCCCGGCTACAGGCTTCGCGCCCAGCATGGGCAGCACGCCATCCGTTACGTCCGCAACCGTCACATGCTCTGGCGCTCCGGCTCCGGTCACGTTCATCGCATCTCCGGCAAGAGCGCCGACGTCTTCCAGGGTACGATTCTGCTCGCGGTCGGTGAAATAAAGCGACGGAGAGATCTGGCTCTCCTTCAGGTTCACCCCGGGCGCCGAATACCAGACGCCGATCAGCCGGTCCGCATTGGGATAGGGCAGCGGCTTAAGCAGGATGCCCTCAATCACGCTGTAGATCACCGTGTTCGCGCCGACGCCGATGGCCAGCGTAAGCAGCGTGATGGTGGTGAAGAGCGGCGCACGCGCAAGCCGGCGCACAACCTGCTGAAAGTGGTCCCTGACCGGAAGCATGGAAGAGTTCCTCCTGCGCGCTACTACGCGTACCGAACTCTGCCAGTTCCCTCGCCAGCGAAAAGAGAGCGCGTCCCCGTGATCCTGCCAAAGTCGCCGGCCATCCAGTAGCGCGCAAGGCGCTCTTCAGCGCTGAAATGGAGGACCAGGAAGCGGCCGGTGAAAGGGATGTGCTCATGACCTTGCCTCTCGAAAAATCAGGGTGGAGGCAGGATGCAACCGCGTCCTGAGGGCGTCAGGTGAAAACCGACCCACTGGGCCGTGCAGCGATGCGCCGGTGAACCCGTCCTAAGACGGTGGGAACTCTCCGCGATCCTTTAGGCATTCCGAACTGGCGGACACTGCGCACCGGACCGATTTTTCGAGACGAGCTCCCTGTTCAATTGAATGTAGGTTCAACCAGCGTTGACCACCACACCTGCTTTGCAGGCCGGTTTCTTCTACGGATGCTACTGAGGCCGGTACAGGAATGCAAGTCGCCGAAGCCGGCCGTTGCCGCAATTCAGCTCGTCGTGAACATAAGAAGAGGCCCGACCGGGCTGGCTCAGCCGATGAGGCGCTCTTCCGTCAGAATCGAGTCCAGCAGCCCATTGAGCGAGTTGGCGCGCGTGCGCAGGCTGCTCTCCTTGCCGGTCAGGTTGCTGTAGCGGGCCTCCAGCATCGCGAGCTCGTCGGCGATATTCAGCGCGGCCAGCACGGCCACGCGCAGCGAATCCACCGTCTTGCCATGGGTGGCCACGGCGCGCATCTTCGCGTCCACCATGGCGGCCAGCCGCTCGATGTAGGCGCGATCCTGGCCGCGCAGGTGATAGGTCTGGTCGTAGATGTCTACGGTGATGGTCTGGCTGGTCGTGCTCTGGCTGCCGCCCTGGCTCTCGTTCAATGCAACCCTCTTTCTCTTAGGCCGGGATCTCGTCCAGCTGCTTGAGCAGACGCTCAACGCGCTGCCGCACCGTGTCCCGCTCCTGCTCCAGGTTGCGCAACTGCTCCTGCCGTTCACGAAGTTCGTGCTCCGTGCGCTCAAGGGTCGCTGATTGCTCATCGAGCAACTGCTGCAGGGTAGTCGCGTTTTGTTCAGCAGTGGCGCGGGCCTCGCGCTCGTGGCGCAGCGCCTCGCGCTCGGTGCGAAGCAGCTCCACGGTGCGGAGCACGCGCTGCTCCAGTGCATTAAAGTCGTCTGCGGCCATGGGAATCTCAGCTTCCTGCAGTGCGAGCGTAGACATCGGTACCTCGGATCGGGGGGAAATTTTCGAGCGATTCTGCAAAAAGTATACGCCGCGATTTCCAGAGGAAAACCGGTCAAAAATCACAGAGAGAGGTGCCATAGTATGTACGCGCGCATTTATGGGAACGGCTCGAGGCCGCGCGCTCTGCGCAAGCCAGATTCCGTCAGCAGCGTGAATCCCGGGATCGCAGGGCACTCAGCCGCGCAGACGGCCGCCCACCGCCTCGAGCGCGGCTACGATCGTCTGGCTCAGCTCCCTTAGCTCGTCTTCCTTGAGCGTCCGTTCCTGCGACTGCAGTACGGTTCCCAGCAGTAGGCTATACAGCTCGCCTTCCTTGTCGGCCAGCACCTCCTTGAGCTCGAAGCGGTGCAGCTCCGGGAGATTGAGTGCACGCAGCGCCTCGGCGACGCGCGCATAGGGAACCGCGCCAGGGAAGACCAGGGAAAAGTCGCGGCGCACCGGCTGGAATCGCGAAAGCTCGCGCGCCATGGGCAGGTGCAGCGGATGGCGGTAGAGCCGGTCCAGCCACAACTCCGCGAGAAAGGCCGGCTGCTTCAGCTTGCGGCGCTGCGCCTCGTCAGGGTGCAGTTGGCCGAACCACG
>CAYQYM010000252.1:0-4138 GCA_964421715.1 uncultured Acidipila sp. | reverse complement strand
TGGTGGACCTGGTCGGGATCGAACCGACGACCTCTTCCATGCCATGGAAGCGCGCTCCCAGCTGCGCCACAGGCCCACTAGGCTGGTAATCTTGATTTTCGTTCACGGGAGCGGATTCGTCAATCTCGCCCGGGTCTGCAGACCTGCTTGATAGACCTGCTTGCGGGGCAAGAAAAAGGCCGCGTTACGCGGCCTTTTTTCAGATGAGCATCCGCGGCGGGCTTGCGCCGGGTCTCGTTAGTAGACGAGCGGAATCTTCTTGATGATAAGCGTGTTGGCCCCGTCTGCGGACGAGCCGACGAGAAAGACCAGCGTGAGATCGCGGCTGCCGAGCACGACATTCTTATGGTCTGTGTTCAGCACTTGTTGGCCGTTCGCACCTGGCACCGTCACCTGGAAGTCATAGACGTGGTAGGCGCGTACTGCGGTCTCGCCCTTCTGGCCGGTGTTAGCCATGACCTGGCCCTGGCTCGTATTGGACTCGTCATAGGCCTTGAAGGTGGCCGGCGGTGCGTCTGCAGTGTGATAGAAGATGATCTTGTTCAGGTAGCCGGGGACCGAGGAGAGGTCAATCGAATAGGGGTAAGCGGTGGGTTGACGGTTTACCAGTGCGATGACCAGAGCGGCGCTGCCACCGTAGGCCAGGTTCACATTACCGTCCAAAATGGACGGGGTGCCGCAGGGGTTGAGCGCATTTGCAGGGCTGATGGCGACCCTATAGATGCCAAGGGGCAGGTTCGCGGCTGTCTTGACCTCACCGAATACCTCACCCTTGACGACGCAGTTGCCGTTCAGCGATATGTCCACCGGGAGGGCGGGGTTCATCCCGATTGCACTTCCAGGCAGACCGTGAACGAGATAGAGGTTTTCGGTATTGGACGTCTGCGCGGAACTGGTGCCCGCGCTAAGGAGTGTGGCCAACGCCAGGAGGGGGAAATGCAGATACTTCTTCATTGCGCTGATGACCTCGGTGGAAGATAGGCAGGTGCCTGATCGTGCGGTCAATGAGATTCGGAAAACCCGGAGCGGAGATGGCCGGAAAGGCAGGCACAAGTGTTTCTTGAGCCAGGGAGTTCAGAATGCACGAAATAGCTGTAAATACTGGGTGAAAAGCTCGCCGGGGGTGGGCAACTCGGGCGCATTCCGTTCACATCGTGGCAGTGCCATCAAGGTCGATAGCCTTCCGCCTGATGCGTGCGCGGGTTGTAGACTTTGATGTAGCCATCGCGGGTGGCCGTGACCACGAGACCGTAACCGTGGTCCGTGCCCTGTGGGTTTGCGATCCGCCGCGTAGCCGTATTGTGCTCCGCGCCGCCTTCGTCTGAGTAGTGAAGCTGCCACAGGGCGGCGATGCCAGGGGCGCTTCTTATCGTATCCATCGTTTTGGGCGACCCGCCCTTCTTTGCGCCGTTGTCCATAATGGCCACGCGCGGCCGGATGGCGTTTACCAGCGCGGGGCTGCTGCTCTGGTACCAGCCGTGATGGCTCACCAAGAGCAAATCAACGTGCCCCAGCCTGTTCATCGGGCACATCAGCTCCATCTCCTTGTCCCAGGTCAGGTCGCCAAGGTCGAGGATGACGAGCTTGCCGAAGCGGAGCAGCGTTCCCAGGGAGCGCGCGTTTTCCGTCTTGTCGGCTGGGCGCTTCTCACTTTCGGCGCAGTACGGATTCGCCTGGCCTGCGCCGGGCAGCGGCTTTTGAATCAGCGCGCCGTCGCCGCTCACTACCCTCACGTCGAAGCCGGGAACGGGCAGCCTGTCTCCGGGCTTTGCGACGATGTGGCCGTAGTCAGCCTGGTGCAGCAGCATGGTGTAAGCGGCGTAGCCGCGCGCGGTCACCGGCTCGTTCTCCTCGCGGTTCGGCCCGTGGTCAATAAACGTGCCGATGGGAATGCGCGCGGCGAGCTGGGCAACGCCACCCACATGGTCATCGTGATAGTGCGTGATGAGGACGTAGTCAATCCTGCTCAGCCCGGCGCTCCTGGCCGCGGCCACGATGCGGTCGGCGTCGCGGCCCCCGTTGCCGGGCCACCCGGTGTCGATCAGCAGCGACTTCTGCTCCGGGGTAACGAACAGGGTCGCCTGGCCACCTTCCACGTCAATGCAGTAGATTTTGAGTGCGCCACCCTGGGCGGTGGCGGCCACGGCTGCAATGAGAAGAGCGGCGGCAAGTAAACTCCAGAAGCGCTTCATGCGAATGAACCCCCACGGCGGAATGCGCTGTCCACTCTACTCGAATTTTTGATCTGCGAAGGTGAGACCTTGATCCTGCTCCGCAAACTCTTCGGCCTTGCGCTTCTATACACAATCTCCGGGGCGGCTCTGCCGGCCATCGGGCAGATCTCCTACGATGCCCATGCGCGCGTCTTCCGTCTGGACGGCAGCGGCAGTACCTATGCCTTTGGCGTGAATGAGACGGGTGCGCTCCAGCCGCTTTACTGGGGCGGACGGCTGGGCGCAAACGACCACCTTGCCGCGGCGCACTCCCTGCCGGGCCATGCCTCGTTTGACCTGCCCTCCGGCAGCACGCCGCAGGAGTTTGCCGGCTGGGGCGCGGGCCTCTACTTCGAGCCGGCGCTCAAGGTCACCTTTCCGGACGGGAACCGCGACCTGGTGCTGCACTACATTGCGCACGCGCTCGAGGGTAACACGCTGCAAGTGCGATTGAAGGATATCGACCGCGCCGTCGAAGTCACGCTCAACTACACGCTGGACCCGGCGACGGGCATCGTGGGCCGGTCGGCGCGAATCACAAACGGCACGGCACAACCCTTTGTGATTGAGCAGGCCGCCGCCGCGCAGTTTGCGCTGCCGCCTGGCCCGGACTACACGCTGACCTACATGACAGGGCGCTGGGCAGGCGAGAATCAGGTACAGCACGAGATGCTGCGGCAGGGCGCGCGCTTGCTTGAGAGCCGCCGGGGCTCTACCGGCCAGCAGAACGACCCTTGGTTTGCCATCTCAAGCGGGGCGGCCCGTGAGGAACACGGCGAGGTCTGGTACGGCGCGCTGGCCTGGAGCGGCTCCTGGCGCATCACGATCGAGCGGGACACTCTTAACCTAGTCCGCGTGACCGGCGGCTACAACCCGTTTGACTTCGGATACCAGCTCAAGCCCGGCGAGTCGCTGACAACGCCGGTCTTCTACGCCGGCTACACGGCCGGGGGCATGGGTGGCGCCTCGCGCGCGCTGCACGCCTTTGAGCTGGCACACGTGCTGCCGGAGGGGCCACACCCGCGTCCGCGGCCCGTGCTCTACAACTCCTGGGAGGCGACCGGCTTTGGCGTAGACGAGGCCGGGCAGGAGTTGCTGGCCGAGAAGGCGGCGAGCATCGGCGTGGAGCGTTTCGTGATGGACGACGGGTGGTTTGGCCAGCGCAGGGACGACCACGCCGGACTTGGAGACTGGTATGTGAACCCGCAGAAGTTTCCGCACGGGCTCAAGCCGCTGATCGACAAGGTACACGCGCTCGGCATGGACTTTGGCCTGTGGGTAGAGCCGGAGATGGTAAATCCGGACAGCGACCTTTACCGGAAACATCCGGACTGGGTGCTGAACTTTCCGGGCCGGCCGCGCACCGAGGGCCGCAATCAACTGGTCCTGAACCTGGCCCGTCAGGATGTGCGCGATTACGTCTTCGGCTTTTTAAACAGGCTGGTAAACGACAACGACATTGCCTTCCTCAAGTGGGATTACAACCGCAACTGGTCGGAGCCGGGCTGGCCTGCTGCCGGGCCGGAAAACGAAAAGCAGGTCTACGTGAAGTACGTGGAGAATCTCTACTCCATTCTTGGAGAGCTGCGCAGGAGCCACCCGAAGCTCGAGATCGAGTCGTGCTCGGGGGGCGGCGGGCGCGTGGATCTCGGCATTCTTCGCTACGCGGATGAGGTGTGGCCCTCGGATAACACAGACCCTTACGACCGGCTCAGTATCCAGAACGGCTTTACTCACGCCTACACGCCGGGCATCATGATGGCCTGGGTCACGGACTCGCCTAACTGGGTCAACAACCGGACCACCTCGCTTGAATATCGTTTCCTATCCTCCATGCAGGGCTCGCTCGGCGTCGGGGCTAACCTGAAGAACTGGAACGCGGATGACTTCGCCACGGCGAAGCGGCTGATCGGCGAGTACAAGGA
>CAYQYM010000251.1:0-4191 GCA_964421715.1 uncultured Acidipila sp. | reverse complement strand
CGCTGGAGATGCCGGGCGTGTCCGCGAGAAAAGCCGGCAGACCCTCGTTGATGTCTGGATTGATGAGCCGGTCTATGCGCCGTTCGCTTATGCTCATTAGGTCCGTGACGGCAAGCGCCGCGTAGTCGAGCGCGGCGGCCAGCGGCGCGCCGTGAAAGTTGCCGCCGGAGAGAATGTCGCCCTCCGGGAACACCAGCGGATTGTCTGTAGCCGAGCCGGTCTCGACCTCGATCACCTCAGCCGCATGCCGCAGCGCGCTGCGCGCGGCGCCGTGCACCTGCGGCATGCAGCGCAGGCAGTAGGCATCCTGCACGCGCGGATCACCGTGGCGATGGCTCTCGCGAATCTCGCTCTCCTGAAGCAGCGCGCGCAGATGCTCCGCGACGGCTATCTGACCCGGATGCGGGCGGGCTGCGTGAATGCGAGGATCAAAGGCCGCCGGGGTCCCGCGCAGCGCCTCAAGCGACATGGCCCCGGCAAGGTCAAACAGCTCTGCAAGCCGCTGCGCCCGCGCCAGCGCAAGGCCGCCGGTGGCGGCCATGGCCTGCGTGCCGTTCAGCAGAGCAAGCCCCTCCTTTGCCTCGAGCTCCACCGGCGCAATGCCGCACGTGCGCAGGGCGTCTGCCGCGGGCTGCGTCACGCCCTGGTAGATGACCTCGCCTTCTCCGATCAGCGCCAGCGCCAGGTGCGCCAGCGGGGCGAGATCGCCGCTCGCGCCTACGGAGCCGCGCGCCGGCACCACCGGATGCACGCCTGCATTCAACATCCGGATCAGGTTGGTGGCCAGCACGGGCCGCACGCCGCTCAATCCCTTGGCCAGCACATTCGCGCGCAGCAGCAGCATCAGGCGCACCTCGCGCTCACCAAGCGGCGGCCCCAGTCCGCAGGCGTGGCTGCGAACCAGGTTCCTCTGCAGCGCCTTCAGGTCGTCGGGCGCAATCCGAACATCGGCCAGCTTGCCGAATCCGGTGTTGATGCCGTACGCGGTCTCATTCCTGTTTACCAGCCTTTCCACAACGGCGCGCGAAGCGTCCATGGCCGCGCACGCCGCATCCGCAAGCGCGACCGGCAGCCGGCCATCCGCCACGGCCACCAGGGTTTCCATGGCGATGGGCTCTCCTCTGAGCTCCAATGTCTGCATACCGATACGTTACGGCTACGGCTCGCACGCGTACAGAGAGATTTGTGCCGGAAGCGGGCTGCGCATGCCGGATAATCCGAGGTACATGCAGCTTCAGAAGATCGTTTCCGGAAGGTCCAACCTGCTGGCCCTTGCCGTTGTTCTATGGGTTGCCGGTTGGGTCGTTATGTTTTCCCTCGCAACTCTGCATTGGCCCCTTGTTGGCGACGCCTCGCTGATTCACTACGCGGTCTTTCTCTCACAACACGGCTTCGCTCCGTACCGGCAGATCGTCGACATCAACATGCCCGGAGCGTACTTGACCGACTCGCTGGTCTTGCGCGTGTTCGGCGGAGGCGCGCTGGGATGGCGCATCTTCGATCTGTCCCTCTTCGCCCTCGCCGGCGTCGCCATGCAGTCCATTGCCGGCCCTGGCATGCGATGGGCCGGCTGGGCAGGCGCGGGTGTCTTTCTCCTGCTGCACGGCCGGGATGGGGTCGCGCAGACCGGACAGCGCGACCTGGTCGTGGCAGTCCTCTTGCTCTGCGCGTACGCCTTGCTCGCGCACGCCATGCGAGACGAGGATTGCTCCCCTGCATGGCTTGGCATCGCGGGATTCTGCGGCATGTGGGCGGCGACGATCAAGCCGACGGCGCTCATCTTCGTCCTCGTGTTGGGAGCCTTCGCGGTGCATGTGCTCAGAGGAAACCCGCGGAAGCGCCGCCTTTATGGCTACGGAGGCATCGGTGCCGCGGCCGCCCTGTCTCTCAATGGCTGGTATCTATGGAAGTGGCGCGCCGTGCATGCCTTCTGGCTGACGCTGACTGTAACGTCAGGGCGCATGCGGGGCTCGACCACCGGCCGTTAACGTTTCTGTTCGTCCATAGCGTCTCTCCACTGCTGCCTTCAACTCTCGCCTGGCTTGCGATATCGCGGGCGCGGGATTGGCGGAATCCGGAACGGATCGGCCTGGCCCTGGCGCTCATCGCGTGCCTCGCCAGCTACGTGGGTCAGGCGAAGGGCTATCCGTACCATCGCTATCCGCTGCTCGGATTTCTTCTTCTACTCCTCGCCATCGATTTTGCCCGGGCCTTACGCGCGCCCGGCTGGCGAAGATGGATAGCCGGATTAACCGGCGCGGCGCTGCTGCTGTTCCTCGTTCCTGTCTCGGCATGGAAGGCCGCCCACTTCGACGGGCAGCATCAGGCGTTCATCACCGCGCTGCAGCAGGACCTGAACGCACTGGGCGGCCCGTCCCTGAACCGGCGCGTGCAGTGTCTCGATACAACCGAGGGGTGCATCAACACGCTCTACCAGATGCGCCTCGTCCAATCGACGGGCCTGCTTTACGACTGCTATTTCGTCACGCCTCATCCAACCGAGGCCAGCATTCTCGCGCGTTCGCAGCTCCTGCGGCAATGGACCCAGGACCCACCCGAGGTCTTCGTCGTTACCAGCCAGATGTGCCTTGGCAATCCTCCCGACTTTGCCAAGCTGCACAACTGGCCCGAGCTGGACCAACTGCTTCAGCAGCACTACACAATGCAGGCCGAGCGCACGCCTCCGGGCACCGTGCGATGGTGGAGCCGGGCGGAGCCACCGGGCAGCTACCGGCTCTACATTCGGCGCCCGCGATAATGAAACCTGCCTGCCTTCACGCCGGCATGCGGACTCTTGAGCCGCGCAGTCCGTAATAGGCGATGTAGAGGTAACAGAGCACCGGCAAAATGAAAGCATGGTGGATGCCGATGCGATCGGCCAACGCGCCCTCGGCCAGCGGAACAATGGCGCCGCCGACGATGGCCGCAACCAGCAGTCCGGAGCCCTTGCCCGTCAGCGGCCCCAGCTCCGCGATGCCCAGCGTGAAGATGCTCGGGAAGAGGATCGAGTTGAAGAGACCCACCAGCAGGATGGTCCACACAGCCATCATCCCGTAACTGAACATCGAGAGCAGCACCAGCACGGAGGCGGCAAGGGAGCAGATGCCGACCATCAGCCCCGTACTCACGCGCTGCAGAATGGCAGACCCGATAAAGCGGCCCACCATGGCACCACCCCAGTAGAAGGCGATCAGCTTGGCCGCGGTCTGCAGGGTCAGACCGCCCGTCTCCGGCTGGCTGAAGTAGTTGGCGAGGAAACTGCCGATCGAGACCTCGGCACCCACATAAGTGAAGATGGCCACCGCGCCCAGCACTACGTGCGGATAGCTCCAGATGCTGTTAGACGCCTCGCCCTTCATGGGCCGGAAGTCGCGCGTCGTCTCAATGCGCGGAAAGTGGTAAAGCCAGATGGTGATGCCGAACAGGCACAGCGCCAGCGCTATGACCAGGTAAGGCACCTTGACGCTGGCGGCCTCCTGCAAACGATAGGCCTGGAGCGCCGCCCCGTGCAGCGCATTCACCTGGTCGGTCGTCCTGGCCGTCGCCGTCAGAATGAGCAGGCTGCCGGCATAGGGCGCGACCGTGGTGCCGAGCGAGTTGAAGGCCTGCGCCAGGTTCAGCCGGCTCGACGCCGTCTGCGCCGGGCCAAGCACGGACACATAAGGATTCGCCGCTACCTGCAGCACCGTGATGCCCGCTGCCAGAACAATCTGCGCGGTGAGGAAGAGGACGAACGAGGGCGCGCTGGCCGCGGGAATAAACATCAGCGCCCCGAGGCCCATCATGAACAGTCCGAGCACCATCATGCGCTGGTAGCCGATCCACTCCACGATCCTGCCGGCAGGCAGCGCAAAAACCGCATAGGCAGAGAAAAAGGTGAACTGCACCAGCATGGACTGGGTGTAGTTCAGGCTGAAGATGTTCTTGAGGTGAGGAATGATGATGTCATTGAGGGACGTAAGGAAGCCCCACATGAAGAACAGCGCCGTCACCATGATGAGCGCGCTGCGGCTGCCGCTGCCGGGCGATGAGACGGTGTGCTGCGAACGAGCTGTGGTGCTGACTGCCATGCAGGTTTTCCCTCGGGTGGTATACCCAGCTACACGCGCGATGATACCGAATCAGGCCAGGTTCGTGTTCGATCTCGCATCCAGCATGGGCGGTGTACCCGGCATAGGAACATACAGGGCC
>CAYQYM010000250.1:0-4213 GCA_964421715.1 uncultured Acidipila sp. | reverse complement strand
CCCTCCAGCGTGTAGCTGTTGAGCACACGGCAGGCCTGGCGTATCGCGTTCACCTCGGCGTGTGCCGTCGGATCATTGTCGGCCGTTACGGAGTTCGCGGCCTCGGCGACACATTGCCCGTCGCGAACGATGACCGCTCCAAACGGGCCGCCTTTCCCGCTCCGTACATTCTCTGTCGCAAGTGCAATTGCCTGCCGCATCCACTGCTCGCGCATGACTTTTCTCAAATGTAAGCTTTTCCAGAAGCAGGCGGACAGCATTCAAACCAGTGTGCAGCGGATGCGTACGTGTCCGGTAACCCGAGCTTACCGGACACGCTCCACATCGCCAAGGCTGTGTCAGGCAACGGCCTTTTGTGTGGCAGAGGGATCGAGTTTGACCTTAATCCATCCACTCTGATGGCTATCGAAGTTCTTGTATGCATCGATGGCCGAGACCATCGGCTGCTTCTGGGTCAGGAAGCGCTCCGGCCGCACCACGCCTGAGCGCACGAGTTCCACCATTAGCGGCATGTAGCGGCGGTGGTTGCAGTTCCCTGTCTTAAGAGTGATGTTTTTGTTCATCACCCTTCCGATGGGAAAGCTCTCGAGCGTTGGCGGATAGACTCCGATGACGGACAGCGTGCCTGCCTTTGCGAGTGCCTCCACGCCCCACTGGATCGCCTGTGTTGGAGCGCCGCCCGTGCGCCAGTTTTCGCCGTCTGGATTCTGCTTCGGCGCTACCTGCTGCATCTCCTGCTCAAAGTGGCTCTTCTGCTTTCCCGGGCCGTGCTTTGGCGGCGCGGCGTCCACACCTACTGCGTCGATGATGCGGTCTGCACCCGAGCCGTTCGTCAGCTCGCGAATCACCTCGACCGGGCTCTCCCGGTTGAAGTCGATAATCTCCGCACCATTCTGCTGCGCCATCGCGAGGCGCGAAGGCACGGCATCGACTGCGAAGACGCGGCCTGCGCCAAGGTGCTGCGCGCAGGCGATGGCAAATTGGCCCACCGGCCCGCAGCCAAAGACCGCTACCGTGTTGGACGGCACAATTTCGGCCATCTCCGCGGCCATGTAAGCCGTCGGCAAAATGTCTGACATCAATATCGCCTGATCGTCGCTGATCTCTGGCGGCAGCTTGATCAGGTTCGCATCGGCATACACGGCCCGCGCATACTCGGCCTGCAGCCCGTCGAGGCCTCCGGCTGCCTCTGGGCCACCGTAGAAGACGGTGCCTGCGAGCGGCCCCTGCGGATTGGCGTTGTTGCACTGCGACTGATAGCCCGCACGGCAGTAGTTACAGCTACCGCAGCCTACCGTGGAGGGGATCACCACGCGGTCGCCCGGCCGAAGATTACGAACGTGCTTGCCTACCTCTTCCACAACGCCCACCGCCTCGTGACCCAGGATCCGCCCCGGCTTCATCCCGCTGAATGTACCTCGGATAAAGTGCAAATCCGTGCCACAGATTGCGCTCGCCGTGATGCGCACGATAGCGTCGTCCGCTAGCTGAAGCCTGGGCTCGGGAACATCCTCAAGCCCTATGTCGCCGATCCCGTGAAAAACAACCGCCTTCATCCTGTCTCCTCTCCACTGCGGCAGCAGCGCTCAAAGAGTTAGGATGCGGCGCGAGTGGACGAGTACGGAATCGTCCCCGTAACGAGCGCTCATTTCAGGGGTGAGAGTCTCTTCCCCATCGCCGTCGAAAAGCCTTGTCTCACCTTCGCGCAGAGGCAGCATGCGATCTGCAATGCCGGCGCGCTCCGCCGCTGCCAGCAGTCGCGGCAAGGGCTCTTCCACCGGCTCACGCGAGAGCCGGAAGGTTCCGTAGTGCATGGGCACCATCAGGCGCGCGCCCAGGTCTTCAAAGGCACGCAGGGCATCCTCGGGGCTGGTGTGAACACTGCGAAAGTTGTCCGGCGAGTAGGCGCCGATAGGCAGCAGCGCAACCCCGGGTTTGAGCCGCGCGCCAATTTCGGAGAATCCATGAAAGTAGGCCGTGTCACCGGAGTGGTAAATGCTGTTCGCGCCCGCCCGCAGCACATAACCGCCAAAACCGCGGTGTGTATCGCTGAACATGCGTGCGCCCCAGTGCTGAGCCGGCGTCATGGTGATCTCCACATCGCCCACGTTCGTCCTCTGCCACCAATCCATCTCCGTTGTGCGGCTGAACTTGAAGGCGGCTACCAGGTCGCCGACGCCGCGCGGCACAATCACCTCGGGCGCGCGGCCATGCAGGCTGCGCATTCTGCGCACGATCCTGCGCAGCGAGGGGCGATTCAGGTGGTCCATGTGCGCGTGTGTCAACAGAACCGCGTCGATCGCGGGTAGCTGCCGGATAGCCACCCCCGGCCTGCGCAGCCGCCGGAGCACGACCAGCCAGCGCGCAAACACCGGGTCCACCAGGATGTTCCTGCCCCCGATCTGAAGCAGGAAAGACGAGTGGCCGATGAACGTCACGCCGAGCTGATCCGGCCGGGCCAGTACCGGAGGACGCTGCTCTCCGCGCATGGGCGCAAACAGGGAGCCGACGACCAGCTCGCCAATGAACTTAAGCTTGCCTCTCACAAATTTCCGGTCTGCCAAGTAGTTATCCCCTATGCAAAAGATGCTCAGACGCAAGCTGGCGACGCACGGCGCATCTAGTGAAAGAGAGGAGGAAAACGAATGCACCGCATCACGGTAAAGACACAGCAGAAACGGCAGGTGATCGATATCACGGCGCAGGTGAACGAGATTATTCAGAAGAGCAGGCTGGAAGAGGATGGCGTCTGCTTTGTGCACGTGCTGCACACCACGGCGGCGCTAACCACCGCCGACCTGGACCCGGGCACGGACCTCGACATGCTCGACTTCTTTGCCGCCATCACGCCGAAGCTGAATTACCGTCACCCGCATAATCCTGAGCACGCGCCCGATCACATTCTCTCTGCCATGCTGGGCACAGGCGTCAGCGCACCGGTCGAGCGTGGGGCTCTGGTGCTGGGCGGCTGGCAGAGGATCATCCTGGTCGAGCTGGATGGTCCTCGCGAGCGCGAACTGGCCATCAGCTTCCTGGCGTAAGGACCAGAAAGGCCGCTACCGTGTGCTTTTGCGGCAGGCAGGAACACAGTTAGTATTGTATTTCGGGTCCTGATCGCCAGAGAGGATGTTTTCCTGAAGCCAGCAGTTATGCCAACCATCCAATCACAAGGGACAGAAGAGGTTCACCCCGACGTTGCACTTGTAGAAAGGGCGCGGACGGGTGACGTGCAGGCCTTTGAAAAGCTGGTGAAGCAGTACGACCGCCAGGTATTTCGCATTGCGCAGCACATCACGCAAAACCGCGAGGACGCCGAGGATGTGGTGCAGGATGCCTTCCTCAAGGCGTATCAAAAGCTTGACCAGTTCCAGGGAAACTCAAAGTTTTATACCTGGCTGGTGCGCATCGCCGTCAACGAATCTCTGATGAGGCTGCGTAAGCGGCGGACGGGGCGAATGGTTTCAATCGACGATGACGTGGAGACCGAGGAAGGCTCGATTCCCCGCGACATTGCCGATTGGGGACCCGACCCCGAGCAGCAGTACGGTCAATCGGAGTTGGCCGACATCCTGCGCAAGACGATCCAGGGACTTCCGCCGGGCTTCCGCACCGTCTTTGCGCTGCGCGACGTCGAGGGTCTCTCGACAGAAGAGACAGCGGATGCGCTCGGCTTGAGCATTCCGGCGGTCAAGAGCCGCCTTTTGCGTGCGCGCCTGCAACTGCGCGAGCGGCTGAACCGGTATTTTCAAAAGAAGAAACAGGACGGTGTGAAGTGACCTGCTCAGAGTTTCTGGCGCAACTCGATGATCTGCTGGATGAGCATGTGTCGGGTGAGCTGCGTGTGTTGTGCGAGGAGCACCTGCGCACGTGTGAGCACTGCAGCATCACCATGCAGACCACGCGCAAAACCATCGAGGTCTACCGCAATCACGAACTCTATGAGTTGCCGGCCTCGCTTCGCGAACGCCTGCAGAAGGCCATCCTTTCCAAGTGTAAAAACTGCTGATCGCAGTCCGGCCGGGCTCCTCAGGAATGCACTGCTACTGCCGCCAGCACGGCATCCGCAACGCGGCGCGTCTGCTCCTCTGAAAGATATGGGTGCATAGGCAGGCTAAGCACTCGCTCACTCGCCTGCTCCGCCCTGGGATAGCTGCCCCTGCCAAGGCCCAGCCCTGCATACACCGGCTGCAGATGCAATGGCACGGGATAGTGT
>CAYQYM010000249.1:0-4227 GCA_964421715.1 uncultured Acidipila sp. | reverse complement strand
GCCCGAAGCTGATGAGGATGCCGCGCATCAGCAGGTGCGCGTTGTAGCGCCATGCGAGAACGGCGAAGCAAACAGCCGTGCCCACTGCATAAAGCTCCATCAGCAGTCCGTGCAGCCAGTCAGGACGCGCACCTGAGCCTGCGGGAGCAGGCCGCAGCCCGGGGAGAAATCGCGGCACGCTGCGCTTGTAGTCAAGGTAGGGCGGCCCCAGCTCGGAGGCCAGGTAGGCCTCTTCTCCAAGAGCAAGCCGCACTGTGAAGAGCGGCAGCGCGATGACGAAGAAGACTGCGCCGCTGGGCGGCATGAGAATCGCGACTGCAAGCGAGGTGCAGACAAGTCCGGTGTAGAGCGGGTTGCGCAGAAAGCGATAAGGACCAGCGGCCACCACGCTGCCCGCGCGCATGGCGCCGCCAAACACCACGCCACCCCCCAGGTAAGCCGTGCCCCACACGCGGAGGACCGCGCCAAGCAGGGAGAGAACGACTGCGGCAATGGTGACTGCCATCGTGGCACTTGTGAGGGAGAACCAGCCCGAACGGGCCAGTCTTGCGACCAGCGCCAGCCAGGCAGAGGAGACGGCCGAGGCCGGCAGCGTGAACCTCTCCCACGGAGCCAGGAAGCCGAGCACGTAAAGCAGCGTGATGATGAGAAAGCGGTTCCGGAACTCAAACTGCGTCGCCTTCATCGAGCCGCTGCCTCGCCCTTGTACACAACGCCGGACTTCATCACGAACGGCACATTCTGAAGGATGCGCACATCCTTCAGCGGATCGCCGGGGACGGCGATCACATCAGCCCACTTGCCCGGCTCAAGCGACCCAGCGCGGTCGGCCCAGTTCATCAGGTCGGCTGCGTTCAGTGTCGCCGCCTGCAGCGCAGCCAGCGGCGTCATGCCAAACTGGTTTACATACACATCAAGTTCGTGCGCGTTCAGCCCGTGCGGATAGACGGCTGCGTCCGTGCCCAGCGCAACCTTCACGCCGGCGGCAATGGCGCGTTTTGCGTTTGCCTTCTCCACCGCGCTGACGTCCTTCATCTTCTGTGCGTAGAAGGCAGAAAGGTGGCCGTTCTCGCGCACCCAGTCAATCAGGTAAGCAGTGGGAACGAAGTAGGTGCCCTGCTTCTTGAGCATGGCAATGTCCTCATCGTCCATGTACGAGCCGTGCTCGATCGAGTCCACGCCAGCCTCGCTGGCCCACAGGATGCCCTGCGAGCCGTGCGCGTGGGCGGCCACCCTGCGGCCGAGCCGGTGCGCGTCGGCAACGATGGCCTTCATCTCCTCGAGCGTGTATTGCGCGGCCTGCGGATCGTCCCCTTTCGAGAGCACGCCGCCGGTGGCGCAGATCTTGATCAGGTCCGCGCCGTACTTGATGGTCTCGCGTGTCTTGTGCTGCACGGCTTCGACGCCGTCCGCCACGCCTTCGGCGGTCTGGTGATAGGCAAACGGCAGCAGGTTGTCGTCGCAGTGTCCGCCAGTGATGCCGAGCGGCGGCCCGCTGACCTGCATGCGTGGCCCCTCTACCAGGCCTTCGTTGATGGCGTCGCGCAGGTCTACATCGGCATAGCCAGCCGCGCCCACGTTGCGGACCGTGGTAAAGCCAGCTTCAAGCGTAACGCGCGCATTGCGGGCGCCGATGAGCGCGCTTTTGGCGACGCTGGTCGAAAGCTCGTGGTAAGGATCGAAGTTAGTGTCGTCCGTCAGGTGCGTGTGTACGTCAATCAACCCGGGCAGCAGCGTCATCCCTCTCAAGTCAATTTGTTTGTCGCCCGCCTGCGCCGGGGTGGCGGCGGTCGGCGCAATCGCGGTGATGCGGTCGCCGATCACAATGACGGTCTGGTCCGCGGCTTCGGCCCCGGTGTGTACATCGAGAACGTGACCGCCGCGCAGCAGCGTCCGCTGCTGGGCGGCGCAGGTAACGGAGGCGCTGACACAAAGGAGAAGGAGAAGGCGTCGCATGGTGCGGAATCCTCTGACGGGAGTTGAAAGTGGGGCAAGTGTAGCAGAGCAATGCAGCTATTCCGCCAACCTGAGACAATAGGTTCCATGCCCCGCACTGCCGGTGTCATGAACTTCCCTGATTTTCGCGGCTTCACCCGCAGGCTCATCCTGTGGAACGTTGGCGTGTACTTTGTTTTCCTGCTGCTGCGGCTGGTGTCGGCACCGCTTGCAGCCACGTTGGGTCTTTTGTTCGCGCTGGTGCCCACGGCGGTGCTGCACGGCTATGTCTGGCAGCTTGTCACGTACTGCTTTCTGCACGGCGGCATTCTGAACACGGCGCTCGAGCTGCTGTCCATCTGGTTTCTTGGCAGCTTCCTGGAGCGGGAACGCGGTTCCCGCTGGCTTGCCGAGCTGTTCTTCCTCTCCGTGGTCGGTGCGGGGCTGACTGCCGTGCTGCTGAGCTTAGCGGCGAGTACGCCGGTGGCGCTCACCGGCTCCTTCGGCGGCATCTTTGGACTGCTGGCGGCCTTCGGCCTGCTCTACGGAGATCTCGAGTTCATGCTGTTTCCGTTGCCTGTGACGATGAAGGCCAAGTACCTCGTCATTGTCTACATGCTCATCGCGCTGGCCACGCTGTTTGCCGGCGACCGCATCTACGCACTGGGTGAGCTTGGTGGCGCGCTGGCCGGGTTCGTTTACATCCGCATGGCGCCGCGCCGGGGGCTGACGGCCACGGCCACCGAGAGCTACTTCAGCGTGCGCAATAACTACTACCGTTGGAAACGCCGCCGCGCCGCCAGGAAGTTTGAGGTCTACATGCGCAAGCAGAACCGGGACGTGCGCTTTGATGCCGAGGGCCGCTACATCGATCCGGACGAGCAGCGTGGCCGCGACCCGAACGACCGCCGCTGGATGAACTAGGGGACGCGCCCTGCGCAGAGTCCTGAAGCGGGAGCTGACACCATGGGCACTGTTGCAGAGGCAAGGACCAGTGCCCGCTCCCACAAACTGCTTCGCCGGTACTAAAATCAAAGGCGGAACGCACATGCATCCGCACCGTCCCGCACCTTATCTCAAGCGATTTCGCCGGGGCCGCCCAGACCGGGGGTGACCGCAGCGGACCCTCGTCCGCTGCCAGCGCGCCGTCCCCAGGCCGCGCTTCACTGACTGCGTCTTTTGTGTGAAAGGGAACTCGCCATGAACAGCTTCAACAGCAAGGCAGTGCTTACGTCTGGGGGCGAGAGCTACCAGATCTTCCGGCTCGCGGCGCTCGCCTCCGAGGGCGTACGTTTGGAGCGCCTGCCCTTCAGTCTCCGCATCCTGCTCGAGAACCTGCTCCGCCACGAGGATGGCAGGACCGTCACCGCCGACGACATCCGATTCCTGGCACGCTGGGATGCGAAGGCCGAGCCATCTCGCGAAATCGCCTACATGCCGGCCCGCGTGCTCATGCAGGACTTTACGGGCGTGCCGGCAATTGTGGATCTCGCCGCCATGCGCGACGCGATGAAGGTGCTGGGCGGCGACCCGGAGAAGATCAACCCGCTGCAGCCTGCCGAGCTCGTCATCGACCACTCGGTGCAGGTAGACGAGTACGGCACCGCCCACTCCTACTCGCTGAACGCGATGCTCGAGTTCCAGCGCAACCGTGAGCGCTATGCCTTTCTCAAGTGGGGGCAGACGGCCTTCCGCAACTTCTCTGCCGTGCCCCCCGGCATGGGCATCTGCCACCAGGTCAATCTGGAACACTTGGCGCGCGTCGTCTTCACTGCTGAGAAGAACGGGGAGAAGCTGGCGTATCCGGACACGCTGGTCGGCACCGACTCGCACACCACCATGATCAACGGCCTCGGCGTGCTGGGCTGGGGCGTAGGTGGAATCGAGGCCGAGGCCGCCATGCTGGGACAGCCCGTCTCGATGCTTGTGCCACAGGTGGTCGGATTTAAGCTGACGGGCAGGCTGCGCGAGGGCGCCACCGCGACCGACCTCGTGCTGACCGTGACCGAGATGCTGCGCAAGCTCGGCGTGGTCGGCAAGTTTGTCGAGTTCTACGGCGCAGGCATTGGCGAGCTGTCGCTTGCAGACCGCGCCACTATCGCCAACATGGCACCGGAGTATGGCGCCACCTGCGGCATCTTCCCGGTCGACGGGGAGACGCTGCGCTACTTGCGGCTGACCGGCCGCAGCGAGGAACAGATCGCGCTGGTGGAGGCCTACTACCGCGAGCAGGGACTTTTGCATACCGCCACCTCGCCCGAGGCCGACTACACCGCGACCCTGGAGCTGGAC
>CAYQYM010000248.1:0-4258 GCA_964421715.1 uncultured Acidipila sp. | reverse complement strand
GTATGGCAGGGCGCCGAGGAGCGTCCGTCATGCGTAATCAGTCCTTTAGTAAGTCTTCAAAGTGGAGAGCGCACACCACGCCAGAGCCGGCCTTATGCCTGCGGACTTGCGCATGCGAATGAGCAGTGAGATGCCGTCTGTGCTCGAACTGCTGGCCCGGAAGGTTGGATTTTCCTCCGCCGGAGTCGCCGCGGTGCCGCGGCCGGGCTCGCCGGATGATCAGTGCGAGCGGGAGCGTTTTACGGAGTGGGTCGAAGCCGGGCGCGCCGGCAGCATGGAATATCTGAAGCGCCGCAGTGAGGATGGCGCGCTGCTGCGCTCATCGCTCCGCATCGCAGTGCCATGGGCGCGGTCTGTCATCGTATGCGCGGCCAACTACAATGCCGACGCGCCGCACTCAACGGACCCGGCAGCTCCCACCGATGGCTGGATTGCCCGCTATGCCTGGTCCGCCCGCGTTGTGCAGAAGCCCTCCGGAGAACCGGGGCAGATGCCGTCGGACTACCACAAGGTGCTGCTGAGCCGGATGCGGCGGCTTGAAGCTGAGCTCAAGGCGCGCTTCGGCCAGTTCGAGTCACGCTGTTATGTGGACACGGGTCCGGTGGTCGAGCGCGTCTACGCCCGCTACGCCGGCCTGGGGTGGACCGGCAAGAACACCTGCCTGCTGAACCAGAAGCTGGGCTCATGGATGTTCCTGGCTGTGATGATCACTGACCTTGAACTCGCCTCTGCGGCCTCCCTGCCCGCGGCCGACCGCTGCGGCAGTTGCACGCGCTGCATCGATGCCTGCCCCACGCAGGCACTGGTGGCGCCGCGACAGATGGACGCCTCCCGCTGCATCTCCTATCTCACGATCGAACATCGTGGCATTATTCCCGAGGAGTTACGGCGCGGCATGGGACGCCAGGTCTTCGGCTGCGACATATGCCAGGACGTCTGCCCCTGGAATCACAAGGCTCCTGTTGCCGCAGACCCGGAGCTCGCGCCGCGTGCCGAGCTCGTGAACCCGGCGCTCGCGTGGCTTGCCACCATCAGCCAGGAAGACTTTGGCAGGCTCTTCTATGGCTCGCCAGTGAAGCGCATGCGTCACCCAGGCCTGCGCAGAAACACTGCCATCGCCATGGGAAACAGCGGCAGCCGTGAGTTTCTGCCCCGGCTGCGAGAGTGGGCCGCAAGTGAAGCGCCCGAGGTAGCAGACAGCGCGGCGTGGGCTATTCGGCAGATCGAGGCGGTTTACCCGCCTGCGGCTCCTAAACCAGTAACGAACGGCTGAGTGCTGAGCGGTTTATTCAACTGCAGCCGTCCTAAACGCGCACGGCCCTTCCACTTGCCCGGAAGGGCCGCGCCTTTTGGAATGCGTGAAAGGATCAGGCGCTGCGCACCACGTTGGCCGCATTCAGGCCCTTCGGCCCCTGCTGGCATTCAAACTCAACTGCGTCGCCTTCATTCAATGTTTTGTAACCGTTCTCCTGGATGGCAGAGAAATGCACGAACACATCCTCACCGGTCGAACGCTGAATGAATCCATATCCCTTGGCTCCATTGAACCACTTCACTACGCCATTCTCTTTCACACACAACTCCTTCTGGTTTTAAGCCCTGGTCGCCTGGAGACAACAAAGGCCACCGTCAAGGTCGGCGGCAGCCTGCGTGCGTGGGTACGTGTTCGCCAGACTTCCCAGAAGCGTTGAAACAAATCTTTCCAAAACGGCCTGCCTGCAAATGCTCGCGTCCCGCGCTTATCATGCAAGGCAGCGCAGGACGTGAGATTGTTATGGCAGAAGACTTCTGCCGAAGCAAGCAGATTTTTCAGCTATCCGCCATCATTGGAATGGATTACCAAAGGCCACTGTACCTGCGCGCAGAGGGGCAGCGAGGGGCGGCGATGGGCCATGAACCCGCGGTGAGATCTGGCAAGGCATCCTCCAGGCGATGATTTCTGCCGTTGCTGCAACATGTATCCTTGTAACAAACTGCTGCGAACGCCGCAGCCAGAACGCTCCATAGCTGCCGACAGAAGCCCCTTGATCCACATCTTCAAGCAGTGCGAGACATCTCTGTTCCGACGTTTCCGGCGGGAGCCGCCGCGAGGACTCGCCCGCGCTGCCTTCTGGCTGCTCGTGTCTTACCTCCTGCTCGGGTTCATCCGCTTCCTGCCTCACTCCATCAGCGACAGCTTTCAAGGCCTTTCGGTGCTCGTGCTGCTCGCGCTCATCATCGTCTCCGTCCCGCTGCTGTGGCACTTCCTCTTTCACCGCGTCCTTTGGAAGGTGCGCAACCGGCTCATCGTAACGTATCTGCTGATGGGCCTGGCGCCGCTGGTGCTTTTTGCGCTGCTCGCGCTCATCTCGCTGTATATGTTCTCCGGCCAGTTTGCTATCTTTGCCGCGACGGCTGAGATCAGCACCGAGCTTGAGCACCTGGCATCGGAGAACCGCTCCTTCGCCATGCATCTTTCCCATGTGCTGCCGCAGGCGGCGGCGCGTCCTTCCACCGCGTTGCCCGAGCTGGACAACCACGCCCCGGACGAGGAGCTTGGCACGCTGCACGTCTCCGCATTTCTTGACGGTAAGCGCATGCCGCTGGCCGGCACGCAGGGTGACAGCAGCGCGCCCGCCGCCATGCCCGTCTGGGGACACGACCGCTTTCGAGGCATTGTGCTCGACGGACGCGATTTATATTTGCGGGCCATAGACATAGTTCGTTACAACGGACACACGACGGCTGTCATCACCAGCGTCCCGCTTGAGAAGAGCAGCCTCGACAAGGTGGCGCACGGCCTTGGGGCCATCACCGTGATTCCGAGCCTTGGCCTGGAAGACGGCTCGCCCCAGCGCGCGTCCGTCAGCGTCCGCAAAACACCAGGCACGCGCAGTTCGCAGGATAGGGAAATTCAGCAGGACGTGCGCACGCTCTCCATCACCGGCGGCAAGTTGCCCAGCCCGGAGCACTTCTACGACATCACCGTGCGCTTCTATGCGCCGCTGGAGACCACCAACTGGGCTACCGGCCAGGTGCAGGAGACGCTGGCGCGCGTGAACTCGCGGCCTTCACTGCTCTACAAGCGGCTGTTCATCACCTCGCTCAAAATTGCCGCCATCGTACAGGATACGCTGATCGGCATCGCCATCTTCTTCGGCATCGTGGAGCTGGTGGCCTTCTACATGGCAATGCGGCTCAACCGCACCATCACGCGGTCGGTGAATCAGCTCTACAGGGCGACAGTCGAGATCGATCAGGGTAACCTGACGCATCGCATCAACGTGACGCGGCATGACCAGCTCGCCGCGCTCGCACGCTCCTTCAACCGCATGAGCTCCTCGCTGGAGCGCCTGCTGGCCGAGCAGCGCGAGAAGGAGCGCCTGCAGAGCGAGCTGGCCATCGCCCAGGAGGTGCAGGCGAACCTCTTCCCGCGCGGCGATGTCTCCATGTCGATGCTGGACCTGCACGGCGTCTGCTATCCGGCGCGCACCGTCAGCGGGGATTACTACGACTTCCTCGTCTTTGCCGATGCACGCCTGGGCCTCGCCATTGGAGATATCAGCGGCAAGGGCATCTCCGCGGCGCTGCTCATGGCCACGCTGCACTCCGCTGTGCGCGCCTATCGCTTTGCTGGAGAAGAGCTTCTGGCCGCCGGCGTGCGCGACCGCCACATCGCGGCCCGGCAGCAAGAGGCCGCGCAGGAAGAGACCTGCGGTGAGCTGTTCGAGGAGCCAGCCAAGATTCTCAGCCTGCTCAACCGCCACCTCTACCGCAGCACGCAGCCGGAGAAATACGCGACGCTCTTTCTCGCCCATTACGACGGAGCCTCACAGCGGCTGGTCTACTCCAACGGCGGCCAGCTGCCGCCGCTGCTGCTGCGGGCAGACGACTCCATTACGCGGCTGGACTGCGGGGGCACAGTGGTCGGCCTTCTGGACGGGGTCGGCTACGAGCAAGCCACCGAGCGCCTGCACCCCGGCGACATCCTCATCGCCTACAGCGACGGCGTGACCGAGCCGGAAAACGAATTTGGCGAGTTCGGCGAGGATCGCCTGATTGAGGTTGTGCGCCGCCACAAGCACATGCCGCTCGACATCATCTCAGAGCAGGTGATGCAGTCGCTGCGCAGCTGGATTGGCGGCCAGGAGCAGCCGGACGACATCACGCTGGTGCTCGCACGCCAGCGCTGAGCAGGCTGCAGCCGGAGCAGGCCGGTAACCCAGGCGGGCCAGGCGCAAGAAAGCTGTTGCGGCATGCACCAGTTATGGAGCTATAC
>CAYQYM010000247.1:0-4308 GCA_964421715.1 uncultured Acidipila sp. | reverse complement strand
GCGCGCGACTATGAGGCCTGTGCGCTGCACTTCAGCTACGGGCAGCGTACAGAGCAGAGAGAGCTGGAAAGCGCACGGGCCGTGGCCGGCCGCCTCGGTTTTGCCCGCTTCCTGCACCTCAGTATTGATCTATTCCGGATGATCGGCGGCTCCGCCCTCACGGATGCGAGCATTGATGTGCCAGAAGCTCCTGCGGAAGAGACGATCGGGGCAGAGATTCCGGTCACCTATGTTCCGTTTCGCAACGCGCACTTTCTTTCAGCCGCCGTGAGCTGGGCCGAGGTCATCGGTGCAGGGAAGATGCTGATCGGGGCCGTCGAGCAGGACAGCTCCGGCTACCCCGACTGCCGCCCGGCCTACTACGAGGCGTTTCAGCAGCTTATCCGCACCGGCACACGCGATGTGGACATCGAGATTGCAACCCCGCTCATCCATATGCGCAAAAGCAGCATCGTAGCTCTTGGCCTTGAACTCAACGCGCCGCTCGATTTAACGTGGTCGTGCTATTCGGGCCGGAGCGAGGCCTGTGGAGTGTGTGAGAGCTGCGTGTTGCGGCTCAGGGCGTTTGAGCAGGCAGGCGCGGTGGACCCCGTCAATTATCGGGCCACTGCGGGTCAAAGGAAGCAAGGCTGCGGCGCACAGCGCTGAACAGCCGCTCTTAAGGAGAGCAAAGATGAGACAGAAGACGAAACTCTGGCTGGCGCTCGTGGTGCTTGCCCTGGTGCCGGCGTTTTCCGGGGCTTATGCCCAGCAGGATACAGCCAAGATTCATGGGCACATTCAGGATCCGGCAGGCGTCGCCATTGCGAACGCGCGCGTGGAGATCAGCACCGACGGCAAGACGCCGAAGTACACCTTCACGGCGGACCAGAATGGCGACTACAAGGGTGACGGCATCGCTCCCGGCACCTACGTGGTGACCGTCTTCCAGGGCGACAAGGGCGTGGACCGCTTCACGGATGTGAAATTCGCCGCTGGCCAGGATGTCGAGCAGAACTTCGACATGACGCGGCCTGAGTACGTCTCCAAGCTCACGCCGGAACAGAAGAAGGCACTTGAGGAGCTGAAGCAGAAGAACGCCGAGGCGATGAAGGAGAACTCGCAGATCAAGAACCTGAACGCGGACCTGATCAAGGCGCGGCAGGACAACAAGGATAAGAACTACGCCGAGGCCGAGAGCCTGATGCAGAAGGACACGGCGGCCAAGCCCGATGCGGCCGTGCTGTGGCTGGAGCTGGGCGTGGCGCAGTCTGGACAGAAGAAGTATGACGCCGCCGCCGCCTCGCTCAGGAAGGCGATTGAACTGGATGCAGCTTCGAAGAAGCCAAACCCGGATGTGGAAGCTTCGGCGAATAATGCGCTGGGTGAAGTGCTGGCCGCGCAGGGCAAGGGGCAGGATGCGATGGCGGCCTACGATGCAGCCGCCAAACTCGTTCCGGCAAACGCGGGCATGTACTACACCAATGCTGCCATCGTGATGAGCCGCGCCGGGCAGACAGACGCCACCGTGCAGGCAGCCGACAAGGCCATTGCCGCGGACCCGAACAAGGCTATTCCGTATTACCTCAAGGGACAGGCGCTCATCAACAAGGCGACCGTCGACCCGAAGACGCAGAAGATTGTCGCGCCGCCGGGATGCGAAGAGGCCTACCAGAAGTATTTAGAACTCGACCCCAACGGCCAGTTCGCCGGGGACGCCAGGAACATCCTGGCGGATATGGGAGCCACCGTGAAGAACAGCTACAAGGCAGGCAAGAAGTAGCAAGCATGCCTTGCTGGAAAGCGGCGCCGGGGCTATCTCGCTCCGGCGCTTTTTTATGGGAACGCGGAGGACAACGTGGAGCATGTGCTGAGCTACCAGGACGCTGCGGCCGTCGTGCGCCGTGAGGCTGCTGCTGCGACCCACCTGAGCCGTGAGACAGAGCGCGTCCCGCTCAGCGAAGCGCGCAGCCGCGTACTGGCCCAGGACGTGGTGGCAGACCGCGACCAGCCTCCGTTTGCCCGCGCTACACGCGACGGCTATGCCTGTCGCGCCGCGGATCTGAAATCGCCCCTCACGGTGGTTGGCACGGTGCGCGCCG
The DNA here is from genome assembly GCA_964421715.1 of uncultured Acidipila sp. Classification (GTDB taxonomy): domain Bacteria; phylum Acidobacteriota; class Terriglobia; order Terriglobales; family Acidobacteriaceae; genus CAYQYM01. The sequence continues at coordinate 2,227 of CAYQYM010000247.1, read as the reverse complement.
GGGAGCTCTGGCAGGGTGCGCCGCTCGCCGCGGGGTTGGCCATTGAAATCATGACCGGTGCGCCGGTGCCCGATGGGGCCGATTGCGTGCTGATGGTCGAGCATGCAGTTCTTGAACGCCAGAAAGAGAGTCAGCGCCTGGTGCCGGGCCGGCTGCTTTCCCCGGGTGAAAATATCGTCCCGGCCGGCGCCGAGGCGCGCGCCGGAGCCACGCTGGTGCCGGCGGGCACGCGCCTGCGCCCGTCTCAGATCGGCGCTGCCGCCTCCTGCGGCCATGCAGACGTCGCTGTCTATCGCCGCCCGCGCATCGGCATCCTCGCCACCGGTGACGAACTGGTAGATATATCCGCGCAGCCCGCCCTGCACCAGATTCGTAACTCTAACAGTTACTCATTGGCGGCGCAGGCCATGGGTGCCGGAGCCGAGCCGCTGATTCTCCCCACAGGGCGGGATGACGAGCAGGCGCTGACCGGGGCTGTCGGCGCCGCGCTGGCACAATGCGACCTGCTGCTGCTCTCCGGCGGCGTCTCCATGGGCAAGTATGACTTTGTGGAGCTTGCGCTCAGCTCACTCGGCGCGGAATACTTTTTTACCGGTGCGAAGATCCAGCCGGGCCGGCCCGTGGTCTTCGGGCGTGCGCTGGGGCGCTACTTCTTCGGCCTGCCGGGCAACCCAGTCTCGACGCTGGTGACCTTTGCGCTTTTCGCGGCTCCGCTCGTGCGCGCACTGGGCGGTGAGCGGGACGCGCAACCGCTCTTTGCCAGCGCCCAGGCGGCGGAGCGTGTCGAGGTCAAGCCAGGCCTCACGCGCTTTCTGCCCGCCGTGCTTGAGGCCGGCCGGGTCCGCGTCGTGCCGTGGCAGGGCTCAGGCGACCTTGCCGCAACGGCACGCACCAACGCCTACCTCGTCCTCGATGAACGATGCGCAGGCGTGGAACGCGACGAGTTTGTGCCGGTGCTCCTGGGCTGACAGGCCGCGCTTGGGCGAGGAGACTCTTCCTGCATCGATCCTCTCATCCGCGCTACAATCGGCAGTTCGCATGGACGACTTGCATACACCGCCGTCGAAGCCTTTTTTTACTGCTGCCGACCTTGCCGGCGGCGGCTTCGACCCCGAGCGCGACCTGGGCTATCCCGGCGAGTATCCCTTCACGCGCGGAATCCAGCCCACCATGTACCGCGGCCGGCTCTGGACCATGCGGCAGTACGCCGGCATGGGTGACGCGGAGGAGAGCAACCGACGTTACAAGTTTTTGCTGGAACACGGCACGGCCGGGCTTTCGGTCGCCTTTGATCTGCCCACGCAGATCGGCTTTGACTCCGACGACCCGATGGCCCTGGGCGAGGTGGGCAAGGTGGGCGTGGCGATCGATTCTGTCGAAGACATGGAACGTCTGTTCGACGGCATCCGGCTCGACACCATCTCCACATCGATGACGATCAACGCAACGGCCAGTATCCTGCTCGCGCTTTACGTAGCCGTGGCGCGGCGCACCGGCGCGGAGGTAAAACGGCTCTCCGGCACCGTCCAGAACGACATCCTTAAGGAGTACATCGCGCGCGGCACCTACATTTATCCGGTCGCGCATGCCCTGCGCATCATCACGGATATGTTTGCGTGGGCCAGCAGCGAGGTGCCGGAGTGGAACACTATCTCCATCTCCGGTTATCACATGCGCGAGGCAGGCTCGACCGCGGCGCAGGAGATTGCCTTCACGCTGGCCAATGGCATGACCTATGTGCAGGCCGCCGTAGATGCGGGCCTGGACATCGACCAGTTCGCGCCAAGGCTCTCGTTTTTTTTCAATGCGCACAGCCGCTTTTTTGAAGAGGTGGCAAAGTTCCGTGCGGCGCGGCGGCTCTGGGCGCGGCTCATGCGCGAGCACTTCGGAGCGAAGAACCCGCGCTCCTGGATGCTGCGTTTCCATACGCAGACGGCTGGTTCCACCCTTACCGCGCAGCAGCCTGAGAACAACATCGTGCGCACGGCGATAGAGGCGCTCAGCGCCGTGCTGGGCGGCACGCAGTCTCTGCACACAAACGGGTATGACGAAGCGCTGGCCCTGCCCACGGAAGAGGCAGCGCGCATCGCCCTGCGCACGCAGCAGATCATTGCGCTCGAGAGCGGCGTGGCCCAGACGGTGGACCCTTTCGCCGGCTCTTACTACATCGAGTCGCTAACGAACAGGCTCGAGCAGGAGGCCCTCGGCTACCTGGACCGCATACGCG
>CAYQYM010000246.1:0-4313 GCA_964421715.1 uncultured Acidipila sp. | reverse complement strand
GCGCGACGCAATCCCGCCAACCCCGCCAGGTCCGGAAGGAAGCAACGGTAACGGGCCAGTGTGTGCGCAGCAGGTCGCCCGGTACATTTGAATTTTCAAGAGGCATGGCTCTGGCCGTGCCTTTTGTTTTTCTCAGTAGATTCAGCGCGGCTGGGCGGCACCGGACTTCATCAGCACATTACCGCGGCGCATCAGGTCATCCTGCCGGGTAAGCTGGTCGGCGCGCGCCATCTCGGCCTGTGCCTCGGCGTTCCGCCCCATTCGCGCGAGCACGGTGGCAAGGTAGCGGTGTGCGGGGGCGTAGTCCGGGGCTGCCTGCACAGCCTGGGCGAGCAGGCGCTGCGCCTCCGGCATATCTTTACGGTGCAGCGCGACCTGGCCGAGGCCGGTGAGTGCGCCGCCGTGGCGCGGGTCGCGCGCCAGCACCTTCCTGAACAGCACTTCGGCCGGCGCATCCTGCTGCGCGGCCAGGTCCAGCAAGCCCAGCTCATAGTAGGACGCGGTCTGCCGGGGCTCCAGCGCAATCGACTGCTCAAACTCTTTGCGTGCGGCGTCGTTGCGGAGAGCCATGGCCTCCACCTTGCCCAGGGCGTAATGGGCGGAGGCGTCGCGCGGCCGCTGCCCCAGGTACTGGCGTATGTGAGCTTCGGCCTGCTCGAGGCGGCCCTCGTCCGTCTCGATGCGGGAGAGCGCGTAGAGCGTGTCGGGCTGGCCGGGCCTGAGCTCGAGTGCGTGCCGGAGAGCGCGCTCTCCATCCTGATAGAACTGCAACTGCTCGGCCTGGATGCCGAAGTCGAGCAGCAGTTCCGGGTCGTCGGGCACGACGTGCAGCGCGCGGGTAAGGAAGACAAGCGCACCGGGCCCGTCGCCCTGCCGGCGAGCCTTGAGCGCGGCGTTGATGGCCGCGCGAACCTCGCCTTTTTGCGCGGCTTGATCCTGAGAGTTGCTGGCCAGCACTGCCTCAAAGCCGGCGAGCGCGGCGTCAAAGCTGCCGCGCGCAAGCGCTGCCTGCGCGTCGGCTAACGGGCTGGACGCCTGCGACTGGGCCGGTGCCTGCGCCAATCCCTCGGCCACCGCACAGGTCCCGGCCAGGGCAAGGACGAGGCAGACTGGGAGAGATGGGCGCATGCTGCTATCGAGGATTATCGCAGTGTTTGCGCTTTGGCTGCAGCGCCGGCGAGCACCTTGCATCCGCCTCACCCCCATCATGCCGAGTCCAGGCAATTTACCGGCGATCGTACTACCGGCGATCGTACGGAAAACGCCTTGCCACGTCCGCGCGATACACTGAGAGTGAGCCGATGATGGTCTTTGTCCTGGACAACTACGACTCGTTTACCTGGAACCTGGTGCAGTACCTGGGCGAACTGGGTGCGGAGCCGGTCGTTCGCCGCAACGACGAGCTGACGGTGAAGCAGGTCGAGGCGCTTGCGCCGGAGCGCATCCTGCTGTCACCGGGGCCGTGCACGCCAAACGAAGCCGGCATCTCGATCGAACTGATCCGGTATTTCGCAGGCAAGGTACCGGTGCTCGGCGTCTGCCTTGGACACCAGGCGATCGGCGCTGCCTTCGGCGGCAGGGTGGTGCGCGCGGCGCAGCTCATGCATGGCAAGACGAGCCCGGTAGAACACGACGGGCGCGGCATCTTCGGCGGGCTGCCGAGCCCGATGACCTGCACGCGTTACCACTCGCTCATCGTGGAAGAGAAGACTCTGCCGCGCTCGCTCGAAGTCTCCGCGCGCACGCCCGACGGCACCATCATGGGCCTGCGCCACCGCGAGTTTCCGGTGGAAGGCGTGCAGTTTCATCCTGAAAGCGTTCTGACGAGCGATGGCAAGCGGCTGATCGAGAACTTCCTGCATGGATAGCGACCGGAGTTTTGAATGCGCTGGTTTCTGACCGCCGCCGCTGCGGCTGCCGTCGCGCTGCCCGCGCAGGCGCAGCAGTCGATCGCCTATGTTCCGGTGGAGGGCGTTACCGTCTCCGGCTCGCTGTCGGTTGAGAATGGCCGCGCGAGCATCGGAAACAACGGCACCGTTACGGCAGGGGAAAGTACGGCGCACGTGGAGCTGGCACGCGGCGGCGCGCTTGCTCTCTGTGCCAGCACCACGATCCATCTCTCGCGGGACAACTCCGTGCAGCAGCAGGAGAGCACGGCGCTGATGATCGGCCTGGACCGCGGCGCGATGGAGGCCAGCTATACGCCGGGAAAATATTCAGACGTGCTGCTGACGCCGGACCTGCGCATCCTCCTCTCCGGGCCGGGCACGGCAGACCTGAAGGTGCGCGTTGCAAAAAACGGCGACACCTGCGTGGACAATCACGGCGTGAATGCGCCCTACGTGACCGTGGACAGCCAATTCGAGGGGGGCATCTACCGCGTGCAGCCGAACCAGCGCGTGCTGTTTGAGCATGGCAGCCTGCAGCAGGTGGTGGACAACGAGCAGGAACCCTGCGGCTGCCCGGACAAGACCTCGCTCTCCCTGGCAAAAGACAGGCTGCCCGCACTGACAGATGAAGAGGCCGCCAGGACCGCCAGGAAGAAGGTTGGCGGTCCGTCGTCCACGCCTGAGGACGTGACATTTCCGCTGGCGGTGAGCGAGGGACTGCAGCCGCCTCCAGCGCCTCCCACCAAGCCCGTGGCGGCGCCAGGAGAGACGCATGTGCAGGTTACGGCTCCTCTGAGCTACAGCGCCGCGGCCAAGCAGACTACGCCGGAACCGCCGGACATTGCGGCGGCACCGCCACCCGCCGGGCAGCCGACTGCATTCGATCACTCCGCTGCACCCGGGCCGCAGACGGCGCCGGCTGCCAGCCAGGCTTCGGCTGAGAAGAATGGCAGCAAAAGCTCACGCAGCGTGCTGGGCCACATCGGCCACTTTTTCGCCAGGCTCTTCGGCAGATAGCGCGACAAAGGCCTCTGCTCTGATCGTTGCACGAGCCTTACAGCTCAGAACATCCACGCTTACACTAACGTTTGCTCTTGGCCGCGAGCCGGTCAATCACGCGCTGCGGCACCAGTCCTTGGACAGAGCCGCCCAGCCGGAAGACCTCCTTGACCAGCCGTGAGCTTACATAGGAGTACTTCGCGTCCGGCATCAGGAAGATGGTCTCAAGCCCAGGCGCGAGACGGCGGTTCATGTGGGCCATCTGCAGCTCGTATTCGTAGTCGCTGATGGCGCGAATGCCGCGGAGGACAGCGTGCGCCTGCTGCTCTCGGGCGAAGTCCACCAGCAGGCCGTCAAAGGTGGCCACGGATACGTGATCGTACCCGGCGAGCTCTTCCTTCAGCATCTCGACGCGTTCGGCGACAGAGAACAGCGGATCCTTCGAGGAGTTACGCAGGATGCCCACGACGAGATGGTCAAAGATGCGCGCCCCACGTGCGATCAGGTCCAGGTGACCGTTCGTCACGGGATCAAAGCTTCCGGGGTAGATTGCATTTACCGTATTCACGCCACCGGCATTGTAGCAATCCGTGATACACGGGATCCCGGACAGGCGGCCTAGCCGCACAGTGGCGCAAGGGTATTTCCTGTGTCAACAACGCAGTTAAGACTGCTGCCCTCCAACTCGCAGCAGTCGGAGGACGCATAGTCCATCCATACCAGTAGGCACTAGACATGCTGGCTCATGCGTGTTGTTGGTTCAGAAGCCTAGTCTCGCTCGCGTACCACACTCTGGTCCATCAGCACCCGTTCGCCCGAACTCCTGGCGGTGAAGCCGGGGCGGGTTCCTGCCCGGCCGAAGCCGGGCGCTTCTTCTCAGGAGGATCCAATGACACATCCACGATCCGGCAGAACGCTGATAGCGTTTCTGCTCTTGACCGGAACCTTTCTTTCCGTGGCCTACGCTCAGTCGATCCGCGGTTCGATGTCCGGTACCATCACTGACCCCAGCGGGGCGGTTATCGGCGGGGCGAAGATCGTCGCCCACAACGTTGAGACGAACAACGAACTGATCACCAACTCGACCAGTACCGGCGATTACCGCTTTCCGGAGATGCCGCTTGGCCGCTACAACGTGAGTGTTTCGGCGCCGGGATTCAAGCAGGCCGTGCGGCAGGACGTGCTTGTGCAGGTGCAGAATGTAACTGCTCTCAGCGTGACGCTTGAGCTTGGCGAGAACACGCAAACGGTGACCGTGAACGCGAGCGCACCGCGGGTGCAGACGGAGCCGTCTGACGTGGGTGGCGTGATCGGCGAGCGTCAGATTCTCGACCTGCCGCTGGCCGTGAATGGCGGTGTCGGCGCGCTGCGTTCGCCCGAGGCCTTTGTATTCCTGCTGCCGGGAACGACTGGACCGGGTACGGC
>CAYQYM010000245.1:0-4337 GCA_964421715.1 uncultured Acidipila sp. | reverse complement strand
TTCACAAGGAATTCGGCCGGCGGGTTAGCGGTCTTCAGGAAGTTCAGGATGGACTCGCGGGGGCGGACTACCTGGTGGGCCATGCGGCCGCTCAGGTCCATGATGATGCCGTTCGAGACCGGCACATCCTCCGGGGAAAAGGACTTCAGATTCTGCAAATGGTTATTTTCGTAGACGAAAAAGTTGTCCTTTTCGAGCCCGGTCACGAGACGGTCGCGAGGGTCCGTGACCGTGATGGGCACCAGCACCAGGTTCACATCCACGCGGATGCGCTCGTTGGCGCGAGCCTTGAGAGCATTTGCGCCTTCGAGCGGAACTGGCTGCGTGTTCGTGACGGAAGGCGGCGCCGGGGGTGGAACGTGCGCGCGATCCAGTTGGTCCTCCTGCGCGCGCAGCGGAGCGCAGAGAAGCGCGACGGCTAAGAAGAGTGTATAAGCCCGGATTGCCCTGGACACCATGAAGGCCATGGACTGCCCTCGTTCGAGTGAATGCTAGCACGCTGCGCGAAAAGCAGCGTCACACCCTGCTTCGATGCGGTCACAAGGCTGCGCAACACGAAAAGCTGGCGCGAGGGTTACGCTGCAGCCTCTTACGGGGCGCAAAAAGGATTTCGACCGCTGCTGGGCAAACCGTGGCCGGCGGTGGCGCCCGTCCGGGTTCTCACCGGGTACTCGTGGGGCTCAGGATACAATCGGCCAAAGGAATGTTCCCTCATCGTGCCCACCGGCATACTGGAGTCTGACGCTTCGCATGGCCCGCATCTATCCGTTCCGAGCATTGCGTTACAACCCCACCTTTGTGCGCGTGGAAGACTGCGTGACGCAGCCGTATGACAAGATCACGCCGGCGATGCAGCAGGCCTACTATCAGCGCAGCCCCTACAACCTCGTCCGCATCATCCTGGGCTTGCCGGAGTTGTTCGACGATGCCGGCGGTGACATCTACACCCGCGCGGCGCGGGACTTCCGGGCGTGGCGGCAGAGCGGCGTGCTGGCGGCTGAGAGTGAGCCGTGCATCTTTGCCTACTCCCAGCGCTTCAAGGTGCCGGGCCAGCCGGGTAAGTCGCTGGAACGACGCGGATTTATAGCCCTCGGCGAGCTGCAAGACTATGCCGACGGGGTGGTCTTTCGCCATGAGCAGACGCTCTCAAAGCCGAAGAGCGACCGGCTGAACCTGCTGCGTGCGACGCGGGCGCATTTCGGTCAGATCTTTATGCTTTACTCTGACCCGGGCCTCTCGGCCGAAAAGCTGCTGTTTGCAGATGCGGGCGTGCCGGAGATCGAGGTCACGGACGAGTACGAGGTGCGGCACCGCGTATGGAAGGTGAGCGATCCGGCGACGATCAACATGCTGGCCGGTGCGCTTGAGGACAAGAAGCTGATCATCGCCGATGGCCATCACCGATATGAGACGGCGCTGAACTATGCAAAAGAGCACGCGCCGGCCGAGCCGGTGACGAGTGAGCGCAGCAGCTATGCACAGCCGCAGCCACCTTACCCGGAGGCTGCAGTGATGATGACCTTCGTGAACATGGACGCCGAGGGACTGGTGATCCTGCCGACACACCGGGTAGTCTTTGGCCTCAGGGACTTTGCCGCGCAGGACTTTGTGCAGCGTGCCGGGGAGTATTTTGAGATAGAAGCGATTGGGACCGAAGCCACGCAGCAGCGGCTGGCTCACTCTCGGAAAGATGCGACGGTGTTTGCCGCGGTAACGGCGGAGGGCACCTGGCTGCTGACGGCAAAGGCCGATGCCGTGGAGCGAGCTCTTGCCGGGATCAGCCCGCGGCAGCGGAAACTCGATGTCGTGCAGTTGCACGCCCTGGTGCTCGAACGATTGCTGAACCTCTCCCCGGAGGCTATCCGCGAGCAGAGCAACCTGCGCTACCTGCGCGATGCCGGCGAGGCGATCGAGCAGGCAACAGCGGGCGAGGCGCAGATCTCGTTCCTGATGAATGCGGTCACCATGGATCAGCTGCGGGAGGTGGCCTTTGCAGGGGAGGTGCTGCCGCAGAAGTCGACCGATTTTTTCCCCAAGCTGCTGAGCGGGCTTGCCATCTATGCGCTGGATTGAACTGCTGGGCGCGCTAGCCCTGGCCGGCGCGCAGCAGACGGTGCCGCAGCCTGCCGGGCCGGCGCTGCCGCCGGTGCCGGCAGCGCAACCGGCGGCATCCGCCAGGGTGGAGCCGCGATATGCCATCGTGGTGGATGCGGCGCACGGCGGCAGCGAAACGGGCGCACGTCTCGGTGACAGGCTGCTCGAGAAAGATCTCGTGCTTGGCCTCTCGGTGCGGCTGCGATCGACACTCGCGGCACACGGCATGCTGGTGACCACGACGCGCGAATCAGACGCCGCGGTGAGTGCAGACGAGCGGGCGGGCCGGGCAAACAGCGCGCAGGCGGCGGCCTGCATTGCGCTGCACGCCACAACGAGCGGCAGCGGCGTACACCTGTTCACCTCGGCGCTGAGCCCGGCTCCGCCGGCCAGTCCTGCCCAGCCCGTGCGCCTGCTGCCGTGGGCTAACGCGCAGAGCGCCTATGTGACGCAAAGCCTGCGGCTCGCCTCAGAGATTGGCGGGGCGTTGAGCCGGGGGCAGATCCCGGTGACGGTGGGGCGCAGCACCGTGCAGCCCATGGACAGTCTCACCTGCCCGGCTGTGGCGGTGGAGGTCGCTCCTCTGGCGGCCGGAAACGTGAGCGGGCAGACGCCGCTGACCGATGCCGAGTACCAGAAGCGCCTGATCGACGGGCTGACCGGCGCCCTCGAGCAGTGGCGGAGCGATTGGAGGCAGCAGCCGTGATCTCCCGCGCGCAAAGGCTCCTGTTTGCGCTGATGCTGCTGGCCGTGGTGGTCATGGGCGCCTTTCTCATCCGGCTGCGGGAGCATGCACAGGACCGGCTTACCGCGCCGGTCACGGCCGATGAGCCGTCAAGCGCGGGCGTGGACTCTTCGCCGGAGACGATCCGCCTGCTGGTAGCGCATGACCTGGACGGCTCGCTGGTGGAAGTGGACCGCAGTTACCCCATGCCACAGGAACCGAACGAGCGCGCCCGCGTGGTGCTGGATAAGCTGCTGGCCGAGTATGCCGCGCCAAAGTCGCCGCACCTGCTCACAGACGCCGCGGGGCTAGAGCAGGTTTACCTGATGGCGGCTCCCGGACAGACAGGCAAGCTGCTGGCGGTCGTGGACCTGACGGCAGCCTTCGCCGAATCGCACCCCTCCGGCATTGCGCCGGAGACGCTTACCCTGCTCTCGATCATCTCTACTCTGCATGCGAACAATCCGGCCATCGGCGAGGTACGCTTCCTCGTAGACGGGCAGCAGCGCCCGACGCTGGCCGGGCACGCCGACCTGACGCGGGTCTATCTGGCGAGCGACGCGGAGACCGGAGCCGCCGAGCGATGAAGATCGGCGTCTTCGATTCCGGGGTGGGCGGGCTTACGGTACTGCGCGCGCTGCTGCCGCGTATCGCTGGTGCCAGCTATCTCTACCTGGGCGATACGGCGCGGCTGCCGTATGGGTCAAAGTCGCGCGCCACGATTGCGCGTTACGCGGTCTCAAGCGCGCAGTTCCTGGAGGCCCAGGGTGCGGAGCTGCTGGTGATTGCCTGCAACACGGCTTCGGCGCTGGCGCTCGATGAGATTCGCGTGGCGGCCACGGTGCCTGTGCTCGGTGTGGTGGAGACGGGCGCAAATGCAGCGCGCGCCGCCTCAATGAGCGGAGATGTGCTGGTCATGGCGACGGCGGCGACCGTAGATAGCCATGCCTACGTGACGGCGTGCCGGGAGCGCGGGCTGCGCGCGCACGAAAAGGCGTGCCCGCTGCTGGTGCCCCTGGTGGAGGAGGGCTGGGTACGGCATCCGGTGACGCGCGAGGTGTTGCGCATCTACCTTGATGAGCTGATGCATGAGGCCGAGGAACAGGGCCTGGCGCCGGACGCCCTGGTGCTGGGCTGCACGCATTATCCGCTGCTGCGCCAGGAGATCGAGGCGGCGGTGCCGGCCTTGCTCAAGGTCATCGATTCCGCCGAGGCGACAGCTGGGCAGGTTGCGGCCCTGCTGGGCCGCAACGGCGCGGTTGGTGGTGCCGCTCCGGATGGGGTGCCGGATGCGGAGTGCCGCTTCTTCGCGACCGACTCGCAGGAAAAGTTTCGCGCCGTGGGCTCGCGTTTCCTGGGCCGGCCGATCGCAGAGGTGGTGCTGGTAGATCTCGGCGGGTGAGCGCTTTGCTGGTGACATGGCAGGCAGCAGGGCCTGCCTGCGGTAAGCTGCAAAGTGGCTTCAGGCGGATGAGAAGAAAGGAAGCGAAGAAGACATGATGGACTTCAAGGGCAAGAC
>CAYQYM010000244.1:0-4352 GCA_964421715.1 uncultured Acidipila sp. | reverse complement strand
CAGTCCGTCAGTCCCGGCGCAACTACCACCTACACAGTTACGGCCACGGGCAACGGACGATCGGTGACAGACCAGGTCACCATCACCGTCACGGCCGCATCCGGCGGCAGTGTTCAGTCCATCGACCACGTCATCTTCCTAATGCAGGAGAACCGCACGTTCGATGCCTACTTCGGCATGCTGAACCCGTATCGCCAGGCGAAGGGCTGGAATGTCGGCGATGATGGGAAGACGTACACAGTCGACGGCATCGACGACAAGCTGACGACCATCAGCAACCAAAACGACGAGGGCGTATCCTTCTCCCCCTTCAAGCTGGCCAGCACCTGCGTAGATGACCAGTCCTCGGACTGGCTCGCGAGCTTCGGCGACGTAAACCGGTACAATTTCCTGAGCACGCGGCCCATTGAGATGAGCGGCTTCGTCCACAATGGCGAGGGATTCGCCAAGAACTGCCTGCAGCCCGGCAACACATGCTCAGGCACTTTCAACGATACCGCGGGCAAGCGCGTGATGGGCTACTACGACCAGGATTTTCTGAACTACTACTACTACATGGCCTCGCAGTTCGCCGTCTCTGACCGGTGGTTTTCTCCCGTGGCGAGCAAGAGCGTCCCGAACCGCATTGCCACATTCACCGGAGGCACCACGCAGGGCCTCGTCAAGGATCCCGGCAACGACGACCGTCTGCCGCAGCTCGACATCCCGACCATCTTCGCGGAGTTGGACCAGGCCAAGGTCACGTGGAAGATTTATTACACAGTGACGCAGGGGCTGTGCGCCGATCCGGACGACTGCCTGGATGCCGGCAACAGCGTTTATCCCGCCACGCATTTTTCCAACTTCACCTACTCGTACCGGTATCTCTACCAACCGCAAAAGGGGCAGTCCTGCGTCGCGCCCACGCAGCCGTCCAGCGTTGTGGGGGACTCGTCCAACTCCTACTGCATTGACCCGACCCATATAGCGCCGCTCACCAGCTACTTTGACGATGTAAAGAACGGCACTCTGCCCAGCTTCGCGTTCATTGAAGCCGGATATGGAAACAACGACGAGCATCCCGGTTCAGGGCAATCCATACTGAGCGGCCAGGCACAGGTGGCAAACATTATCAACGCGCTCATGACCAGCCCGTCCTGGAAGGATTCGGTTTTCTTCCTGAGCTATGACGAGGGCGGCGGTCCTTATGAACACGTGCCTCCGGTGCCCGGCCACTCCAATGACTTTACTGACCCGGCGCTTGCGTCAATCACTCCAGATGTCAGGAGTGTCGCCGTAAGTCCCGACAGCTACGGCCCTTGCGTACCTCCAGGCGGAACGCCGACCCTGCACTGCGACCTCACGTCGACGGAGCCGGGGGCCAATCCCAACGATGCCGCTGCGATGCAGGGCTTCTCGGCCCAGATTGGCTTCCGCGTTCCAAACCTTGTGATCTCGCCCTTCGTCCGGCGGCACTACGTCTCGCATCAGCCGATGGATCACACCGCGGTCATCAAGTTTGTCGAGAACCGCTTTATCGGCAGTGCGGCACGCCTGACGGCGCGCGATGCGGCGCAGCCCGACCTGCTGGACTTCTTCGACTTCAACAGCGTGCCCTGGTCCTCGCCGCCGACGCCGCCCTCCCCGGTGACCCCGGCATCACTTGGCTACGACCCCTGCACGCCCACGAAGATGGGTCCGTGAAGGCTGCTTGCTGCGGTGCCCTTCTGCAATCCAACAAAGACAGGATTGCAAGACAGCGGGCCCGGGCTCCAGAACTGGAGACCTGGGCCCGCCGGCTTCCAGCTAAAAGCGGCCCAGCACGATGCGCACGGCGGTGGGGCCGTGACCCGTTATAGCGGACGGCGCAGGATCGCCTCCTGCCGCAGCTTCGGGTAAGCGCGTGGCCTGCTTCTCCGGCTCACGTAACTGCGGAAACCGGATGCCGCGGTCCGTCTCATCTCCATTGAGAATGCGGACGCGGTGCCACTGCTCCGGCGCACCCCGCGAAGTGCCCGGCGTGTAGTACCCCTCCTCCGCCGTGAGTATCTGCATGCGAATACCGGGCAGATAGCCGGGACGGTGAAAGAACACCGCTCCACCGATGCCGGTCAGCAGATATTCATTCGGGCCGAGCTGCGCCACCAGCATGCGCCCTGATTTGTCCGGAGTGCCCGGTGCGGGCCCGCCATCCCGCTGCGGAAATCCAAACCGCACCTCTGCCACCCAGTCGCCGCGCTCATCGGCAGCGCGAGTGGCAGCCGTGCCTGCCTGCGCGGGTGCCGCGGTGCCATTGGCCAGCTCAATCGGAGGGAGCAGCACGCCGTCGCTAGCAGATTCTTCCTGTTTCGACGCATCCGACGCGAACAACAACTGCTGATCGGCGCCTCCAGCCACCTCGATCAAGGAGCGCAGCTTTCCAGCGTAGTTCAACGCGGCCAGCGTGCGGTCCATCGAGCCCACCAGCTCGTAGTTCGCCGCATGGCCGCGCGGCACAAAGCCGCGCGGCAGCCCGGCCCAGTCCACGCCAAAGGGTGAGAAGCCGATGGCTCCACGCCCAAGCGCTGCGAAGAAGTACGGCGCATACGGCTCTTCCTGGCCCGTCTCAGGAATCCACAGCGCATTGTCTTTCCGCGCATAGGTGCTGAGGATGTCGAGGTAAAACGAAGGATCGCTTGAGTAGATGTCCGGACCGATGAGGTCGATAGCAGGAGCGGCCGCCTTCCAGATGGGCAGCATCCGTTGGTTTGGGCCACCGGAGGGATAGCCGATGCCGGGCGTCGCGATGTGGCGCTCCGGCAGCTCCGCCGGCGGGTAGGCCAGCCACACATTGCAATAAAACGGGATGTTGAGCTCGCGCTTCCCTGCCTCAGCCACTGCGTTGACATAACGAGCCTGATACCAGGCCTGGAAGGCCTCGTCTGCCGTGCCGGGAAAGACCTCGCTCCACGTTCCCGGCCGCTTGCCCAGCGCCTTTACCAGCTCGCCGGGCACCGGTCCGGCGAACGCACGGTTGGAGCCGGCAGAGTAGTCGCGAGCGGCGCCGATGCCGCCTGACTCGTTCTCCACCTGCATCATTATTACGGTGTGCTGGCTCGCGTCCTTCTCCGCAAGATGATGCATGAGCGCCGTGAAGGCCGTGCGGTCCGCCTCCATATTCGCGGTCGCGTTTGCCGAAAGGTCGTCAATCGGCGCGCCGGCGCTGTTGATCATGCGCGGATAGTGCTCCGGGTCGGTCTTGATCCACTGCGGCACGTAGTGGTCGTTGCCGTTCTTCCACGTGCCAAACCACAGCAGGATGAGGTGGAAGTGGTGCTGCCGCGCGCCGGCCAGCAGCGCGTCAACATTAGTCCAGTCAAACTGCCCCGGGCGTGGTTCGATCTGCTCCCAGTAGACAGGAGCCTCGGCCGTGTTCACGTGCATGGCCTCAAGTGCCGGCCACACTTTGTCATCCAGCAGGGCAGGCCAGGCGCTTGAGTTGCCGATCTGCGCGCCCATTACCAGGAATGGCGAACCGTCCACCAGCAGTGCGTGGCGGCCATTCTGCTCCACCAGCCGCGGCGCACTGGCGGCCTGCGTCTGGCCGATTACATCACCTGTCGAACAGAGGACCCCAGCAGCAGCCACGCCAGCGATTAAACGCCCTAATCTCACGAGAAGCTCCCTTCCGCCGTCGAGTGTACAGCAAGGCACACTGGCGTCGAGCTCACCCGGCGAGCAGAAGTTTGCCCCTCCCCGCGGCATCATGGCAGCACACCTTGAGAATGGCACAACGAGGGCTTCCGCAGGCACGAACAGCGCCGCAAAACGAGGGCAGGAGTGGCAGCGACTCCTTAACAGTTGACAGCACGAGCAGGCATGGGTGGATTCAAAACTTCCGGCGCGCTGCCGCCACCTTTAAAGGACGGCACTACGCCTGAACTCCGGGCCCCTAGCTCTCGTGCAGCATGCTGGGCTCTTCAGGAGCGCGCAGACGAACCAGCCGGTCGACGGTGTAAGGCGCCCGCTGCGAACCAGTGTGGTAGTGGCGCACCTGCAACTCGCCCAGCAGTCCAATAGCCAGCATCTGGATGCCGGCCAGGATAGACACGCCCGCGATGACAAACAACGGTCCATGCTCATCCATCACGTGCTGATGGGTGAATATCTTCAGCCCTGCAAGCAGGAAACTGAGGATGCCACCCATAAGGATGCTCAATGCGCCGAAGGTGCCAAAAAAGTGCAGGGGGCGCGTCATGTAGCGCAGCAGGAAGCGGATAGTCAGAAGGTCAAAGAAGACGCGAAAGGTCCGTCCAATGCCGTAGTGTGATTTGCCGCGCTCGCGGTTGACATTTTTGATCGGGATCTCACAGATGCTCGCTCCGTACCAGGAC
>CAYQYM010000243.1:0-4361 GCA_964421715.1 uncultured Acidipila sp. | reverse complement strand
CTCCCGAGGGGCACGCTCTGGGCAGGTCTGGTTCCGCGGTAAAGTGCGTGGGCCTGGCGCGGGCCGCGGATGCCTCGGGGAAGCTCACGCTGCTGGTGGTGGCCGTCCCGCTGAAGGACCTCGGCTTGGTCGCCTCTTCGGCCTCGCTGCCGGACCGCTCCTCCGAGGCGGAGGTGCAGCAGATTCTTGCCCGTTACGATCTTCTGCCCCGCTTTCCGGAGAGCGTGCGCGAGTTCTTTGAGCGGCCGCGTGCCGCCGCCGATGGCGCGCGTACAACCGCGTCCTTCGCCCGCTCCCACCTCGAGGTCCTGCTCTCCAATCACGACTTCGTCAACGCGGCGCGCGATCACGCGAAGAAGCTCGGTTTCAAGGTAGTCATCGACAACACCTGCGACGACTGGGACTACGCCGATGCCGCCGCATATCTGCTCGAGCGATTCCACGCCCTGCGGCGCGAGCACGCGCGCCTCTGCCTGCTCTCAAGCGGCGAGGTCACCGTCAGGCTCAATGGTGAGCCCGGCTGCGGCGGCCGCAATCAGCAGTTCGCCCTCACCTGCGCCATGGACCTGGCCAGGTACTCCGGCCAGAACCTCGCCGTGCCCAGCGCTGGCTCCGACGGCATTGACGGCAACAGCCCGGCCGCCGGCGCCATCGCCGACATGACCACGGTGCAGCGCGCCCACGAGCAGGGCTTCGACCCAGCCGCCGAGCTGGCCCGATTCAACACCTGCCCGTTGTTCACCGCCCTAGGAGACAGTATGGTCACCGGCCCCACCGGTAACAACCTGCGCGACCTCCGCATCTTCCTGTCTGCTTGAGGGCCTGTTTCGCGAGGGAAGAAAGCGCTACGAAGGTAGGGCCGCGGCGGCGCTTCTGAAGGCAGGCATGCGGCCTGCAGCGGCTCGCTGCTAGGCCATCATCCTTCCAGGGCGAACCCGGCAGCCTGCGAGGTTTGTTTCACGATGCGCCGCGCTGGCCGGGGACGTGTTGACAGGGCAGCAGTGGCGCCCGGCCGCATCGCACCGAACGCTGCGGCGTCCCTGTTAAACTGAATGGTTGAAAAGATTCACCTCGCGTTGAGCGAACAGAAGGAGCTCCCCATGGCGGAGACAAACGGACATTACCCCGGCAGCAGTGGGCTGCGGCTGAAGACGGGCCTTGCAGAGATGCTGAAGGGCGGCGTCATCATGGATGTGACGGATGCCCGGCAGGCTGAGATTGCCGAGAAGGCCGGC
This sequence comes from uncultured Acidipila sp., assembly GCA_964421715.1. Classification (GTDB taxonomy): domain Bacteria; phylum Acidobacteriota; class Terriglobia; order Terriglobales; family Acidobacteriaceae; genus CAYQYM01. Next base: position 3,126 of record CAYQYM010000243.1, on the reverse strand, counting down.
GCGGTAGCGGTAATGGCGCTTGAGCGCGTGCCAGCGCAGATTCGCGCCGAGGGCGGCGTGGCGCGCATGGCGTCGCCCAGGAAGATTCGCGAGATCATGGCAGCCTCCTCCATCCCGGTGATGGCAAAGTGCCGCATCGGGCACTTTGCTGAAGCGCAGGTGCTGCAGGAGCTCGGCGTGGACTTCATCGACGAGTCCGAGGTGCTCACGCCCGCCGACGAGCTGCATCATGTCGACAAGCACGCCTTCATGACGCCGTTTGTCTGCGGTGCGCGCGACCTCGGCGAAGCGCTGCGGCGCATCTCTGAGGGCGCCGCCATGATCCGCACCAAGGGTGAGGCAGGTACCGGCGACGTCGTGCATGCGGTCAAGCACATGCGCCAGATCGTCAAGGATATTCGCTCGCTCACCGTGCTGGGCGAAGAAGAACTCTATGCCGCCGCCAAGGAGCTGCGCGCGCCCCTCGAGCTGGTGCGCATGGTTGCCAAGGCCGGCAAGCTGCCCGTGCCGAACTTCTCCGCCGGCGGCATTGCCACCCCGGCAGACGCGGCGCTCGTCCGTCAGCTCGGCGCGGAGGCTGTCTTCGTCGGCTCCGGCATCTTCATGGTCGACTCCTACACATTTGCCGAGCCGGCCGAAGCTGAAATCCGCGCCCGCGCCATCGTGCGCGCCACCACGCACTTCGACGACCCCAAGGTGCTGGCGGAGTGCAGCGAAGAGTGCACCGGCGCGATGAAGGGTCTTGCAGTCGCGGCCATGGAACACTCGCAGATGCTGCAGACGCGCGGCTGGTAATCGCTATGAGCGGGAGAGACTCTCTCTCCCGCTCAAAATGCCGGAATCTCCGCGCAGAATCTCCGCGTAGATTTTCGCGTACGTCTCAAGCACTCTCGCCTTGTCGAAACTTTCCAGGTTTTGCTTTCCGGCCGCAACCAGCCGCTCCCGATTCTTCAAGCCGCTTTCGATCGCTGCCGCTGCACTCTCCGGGTTGCACGGGTCGATGTAGATCGCAGCATCGCCGCCGACCTCCGTCATTGGCGGCCGGTCGCTCGTCACCACGGGGCAGCCGAGAGCCTGAGCTTCCAGCACCGGCCAGCCAAAGCCCTCCTCGAGCGAAGGAAAAATCAGCGCCTCGGCAAACCGGTAGCACGCCTGCAGCGCAACATCGCTGATCGAGCACAGCTCCCGCACCGCATCGCCGAGACCTTCGCGCTCCACGTACTCGCGCATGGGCTGCGTCCATGGCTTTCCCGCCATCAGCAGCCGAAAGTCCGCGTAAGCCGGCGTCCGCCGCAGCGCGCTGAAAATCTTCAGCACGCCGAGGCGGTTCTTGTACCACTGGTTTCCGCCAACGTGCAAAAAGTAGCGCTCCCCGGCAACTCCCAGTTCCTTGCCCTCGCGCGCCAGCTCCGCGTCTGGAAAGATATGCTGCCAGCTCACGGGATGGTGCACGAGAAACTGCGCGCGATCCGGATTGGGAGCGAGGCGGTCAAGGTCGCGCCCGGTCATGGCCGAAACGTTGATGACGTAACGCGCACGCGCGAGCCCGTCGAGAATCCAGGCCTGCAGCCGCCGGCCCGTCCAGCCGGTCGCGTTCTGCGGGAATTCCCCTAGCGCGCTGCGTACCGCCAGCAGGTCATGACAGGTGATGGCAGCCTTGCCCGCGACGGCCGAGAGGTACATCGAATTCGAGTGGTCGCACACGTGTGTAAGATCGAAGCCCTGCGCAGCTTTCCGCAGTCGTCGTGGAAACAGCAGGTACTTATCGACATAGCCAAGCCACTTCTTGGCCGTCCCCCGAGCGGCGATGCGCCGCAGCAGCACGGGCTCCGGACGGATCAGGTCCACATCAAAGCCGTAGGCAGGCAGCTCGCGCTGGAGCAACTGTGCGTAACGTGCCATGCTCTGCTGTCCGTCTGGCTCATAGTTGCCCACCAGCAGAATCCTGGGTCTCATCTCTTCCTGCTCATGGGAACCACTTGCACGGTCGTCTCCCGCATCTCGGAGAGGAATCGGTTGATGATGGAGCCGTGCAGAAGGACATCCAACCGGGAACGCGCGGACTGGCCGAAGACCACGTGCGAGATGCTCTCCTGGCGGGCAAAGTCGATCAGTGCATCTGCCACGCTCTTCGCCTCCAGCAGCACCAGTTTCGCGCCCAGCTCGCGCGCCATCTTCTGGTAGCTCTCCAGTCGCTGCATGGCCTCTGCATCTGCCCCGCGCAACTCGGCCGCGTTGTGCACGTAGACTGCGAACCAGTTCGTCGCCAGCCGCCCGGCAATGCGTGCGCCAGTGCGGATCAGCCGCTCCGTTCCCGCGCGTGACGAGAGGCACACCATCACCTTCTCTGGCATCGGAGCTTGCTCGAGCCCCTGTGTGCGGCGATACTCGGCCGCCGCGGCGCCCACCTGCTCGGCGGTGGTTCGCAGCGCAAGCTCCCGCAGCATGTTCAGGTTGCCTTTGCGGAAGAAATTGGCCAGCGCCTGCTCCACCTTGTCGGGCGTGTAGATTCTGCCCTCGCGCAGACGCGTGCGCAGCTCATCCACCGTGACGTCTACATTTACCACCTCGTCGGCGCGCTTGAGCATGGCATCCGGCACAGTCTCACGAATCTGCGTGCTTGCCGAGCGCGCCACGGCGTCGTTCAGCGTCTCGAGGTGCTGAATGTTTACCGCCGTCATTACGTGGATGCCGGCTTCAAGAAGGTCAAGCACATCCTCGTAGCGCTTGCGGTTGCGCGAGCCCGGCACATTCGTGTGGGCCAGCTCGTCCACCACCACGGTATGCGGACGCCGCGCGAGAATGGCCTCCAAATCCATCTCCCGCAGATGCACCGAGCGGTACTCGATCTCCTTTTGCGGAACCATCTCGAGCCCTTCCACGAGCTGCTCGGTCTCGCGCCGCCCGTGCGGTTCGACGAATCCCAGCACCACGTCCACGCCCTGCTCGCGAAGCGCATGCGCCTGCTGCAGCATCCGGTAGGTCTTGCCCACGCCCGGCGCTGCTCCAAGGTATATGCGCAGCCGTGCGCGCTCCTCCGCCAGCGCAGGCGTCATCCCGGCCGGCGTGCTCATCAGCCCACCTCCACGGGACGCCGCGAATCTTCCACGCTGGCAACCGGCAGCG
>CAYQYM010000242.1:0-4362 GCA_964421715.1 uncultured Acidipila sp. | reverse complement strand
CCATAGTGCGGGCGCTTGGAGCGGAGTAGCTTCCGCCCTGCGCACACCACGCCGGGTTACCTTCTTGAGAGCGGAAGCTTTATCCCCAAAGGGCGAAGTTACACCGCGCCGCGCTATCATGGCTCGGCGCGTTTACGCCATGCATCGCGGAGAGATGTGAGTCAATCCACCACTCGGCCCCGGACCGGATCGGAACTGTTCGAGGGTGATTACCGTCCCGCCCAGGCGGACGCGCCGTCCGCCCGCCCGGCCGTGCGCGTCGAAGGCGACCAGACGCAGTTCCTCTTCCGGCTTGCGGACGCGCTCAGCACTACGCTGGACCTGCAGACCATGATGCAGCGCACCGCGGACCTGGTACGCGCCGTGATCGACTATCGCATCTTCGCCATCCTGCTGCTGAACGACCGCACCAACGACCTCAGGATGCGCTTCCAGATCGGCCACAAGCCGGAGATCGAGCGCATGCGCATCAAGCTCGGCAAGGGTGTAGTGGGCCAGGTGGCGCTTACGCGCGAGGCCGCGCTGATTCCCGACGTGCGCGCGCTTGAGAATTACATCGACGCAAACCCCGAGGTACGCTCCGAGCTTGCCGTGCCGCTCATCGTGAAGAACCGTGTGATCGGAGTCATCGACATCCAGAGCGAGCAGCACGACTATTTTCAGCCCGAGCACCTTCGTCTGCTGCAGCTCACCGCGTCGCGAATTGCGCAGGCAATCGAGAACGCGCGTCTTTACACCCGCGTGGCGCGGCAGGCGCAGACGCTGCAGGTGCTGAACGAGATCAGCCGCGAGATCACGTCCATCCTGGACCTGGACCCGCTGTTTGAGCGCATTGGCCAGATGCTGCGCCGCATTCTGGACTTCCAGATGTTCTCGATCTGGATCGTGAACGAACGGGACCAGGTGCTGGAGAATCGCTTCGCCATTCGATTTGGCGAGCGTTTCCACCCGGAAGACAAGCTGCCGCTTGACCGCGGCCTGGTGGGCGCGGCGATAGAGCTGCGCCAGCTGGTTCACTCACCCGATGTGCGGCGGGACGCGCGCTATCACATGGTGAACCCCGAGACGCGCTCGGAGATGGCAGTCCCACTCATTTACAAAGGCAAGGTCATCGGCATCCTCGACGTAGAGCACACGCGGGCACACTACTTCACCGAGGACCATGAGCGCGCGATTGCGACGCTTGCGGGCCAGATCGCCATCAGCATCGAGAATGCGCGGCTTTACCAGCGGGTGATCCAGCAGGAGCAGCGGCTGGAACGGGACCTGGCCATGGCGCGCGAGGTGCAGCTGCGGCTGCTGCCGCCGGTCAAGCCCACGCACCGGCGGGCGGAGTTCGCCGCACGTTTTCTGCCGGCACGCACCATTGGCGGCGACCTCTACGACTTCATCTCCTACGACGCGGAACGCAGCGCGATTGCACTCGGAGACGTGAGCGGCAAGGCGGCCCCGGCGGCGCTCTATGCGGCGCTTGTGAGCGGCATCATGCGCTCCAGCGGGGCACAGCACCTCTCACCGGCAGAGATGCTGATGACGCTTAACGACGCGCTGCAGGAGCGCCGCCTCGACTCGCAGTACGTGGCCATGCTCTACGCCGTCTGGAACGACGCCAACCAGACGGTGCAGATTGCCAATGCGGGCGCGGTGCAGCCGATCTTCTGCCGCGACGGTGAGCTGACCACGGTTAAGGCAGAGGGCTTTCCACTCGGGCTGTTCCCGAACGTGCGCTACGAGGAATTCACGCTGGCCACACAGCCGGGAGATACGCTGGTCCTCTTCAGCGACGGCATTGTGGATGCGCAGAATGCAGCCGGTGAGATGTTTGGCGATGACCGGCTCTGCGCGGTGATTCGCAAGCACCAGCACAAGACGGCAGCCAAGCTCGCCGATACCATTCTTGCCGAGGTGGGCAAGTTCCAGAAGGGCAAAGAACGCTTCGACGACGAGACGGTGGTCGTGCTGCGCGTGCTCTAAGATAAAGAGCAACGCTACCTTGGAGCACGCCGCTGCAAACCCTGACTGAGCGCATCGTTTACCCCGCACAGAACATCCTAGGCAGCCTGCAACTGCCGGGCGACAAGTCGATCTCGCACCGCTATGCACTGCTGGCCGCGCTGGCCACGGGCCAGACGCGGCTGACGAACTTCTCCACCGGCGCAGACTGCGCCAGCAGCCTGCGCTGCTCGGCCGCGCTGGGAGCGCACGTGACCCACACCGGAAGCGGCTCGGTGCAAATAGAGGGCACGGGCGGTGCACTTACCGCGAGCGAAGCACCGCTCGATTGCGGCAACTCCGGGTCCACCATGCGCATGCTGGCTGGAATGCTCGCGCCCCAGGCGCACACCTACACACTGGTAGGCGACGCGTCCCTGAGCCGCAGACCCATGGAGCGGGTGCGCCAGCCGCTGTCGCAGATGGGCGCGGCCATGGAACTTACGGACGGCCACGCGCCGGTGGTAATACACGGCGCGAAGCTGCACGGGATCGATTACACGACGCCGGTTCCCAGCGCCCAGGTGAAGACGGCGCTGCTCCTAGCCGGGCTGCAGGCGAGCGGCACGACCACGGTGCGGGAGGCCGTGCGCACGCGCGACCACAGCGAGTTGGCGCTGCGGGCCTTTGGTGCGGAGGTGGAGCGCACGCAGCACGCCGTCTCCATTCGTGGAGGACAGAGCCTCCATGGTATCGACGCTGCCGTTCCCGGTGACCTCTCTTCGGCGGCCTTCTTTCTGTGCGCGGCGGCACTTTTTCCCAGATCGAACCTGGTCTTCGACAACCTTGGGCTGAACCCGACCCGGGCCACGCTGCTGGACGTGCTGACTGCGCTGGGCGCGCACATCAGCGTCCTCAACCTCGAGGAGAAGCACGGAGAACTGGTGGGCACGGTGCAACTGAACGCACCCGATGGAGGCCTTAGCGGCACGACGATCTCAGGCGGCCTGGCAGCGCAGCTCATCGACGAACTGCCGGTTATCGCCGCCATCGCTCCCTATACCCGTCAGGGCATCCGCATCCGCGACGCAAAGGAGCTGCGCGTGAAAGAGTCTGACCGGATCGCGCTGGTGGCGAAAAACCTGCGCGCGATGGGTGCGGAGGTGGTCGAGGTAGAAGATGGACTCGATGTTCCGGGCGGACAGCGGCTGCACGGCGCAGAGATTGACGCCGGCGGCGACCACCGCATTGCGATGGCATTTTCCGTGGCGGCGCTACGCGCTTCCGGGCCGAATGCAATTCGCGGCGCCGAGTCGGCGGCCATCTCCTTCCCCGAGTTTTTTGATCTGCTGGACCGGGTGGCGGAGCGGTAACAGGCTGCTAATCCACTTCGAGCGTGAGGCCGGCTGGCAACCGGCTGCGCAGCAGCTTCAGCTCATCGCCCGTCAAGCGCAGGTAGCGTTCCGCGCGGCGGGAGCGGCCCAGATACTTGGGGCCGGAGAGCACCCAGTGGCGGCGCGCCGGGTCCTGCTGGACAACCTCCGCCGCGATTCTGTCTGCCGCAGAAATCAGCGGCTGCTGCGCACCGGCTGCACGCCACCGTACTTCCCTGGCTGACCCTGCCGCCGGGGCCGGGACCAGCAGCCGTGCGCCCCTGCTGAGCAGCCCGGGATCTGCAGCGGAGCCGGCCAGCACGTCAGGCTGCACGCCGCGTTCCACCATTTCTGCGAGGCAGGCGGCCGGGTCATTCACTACAGCTACGGAGACGGCCAGTTTTTTTCGAACCTCATTCTTCAGGATGCGCAGCGCTTCGTTCAGGCTATGGACCATCACGTCGATCATGCCCTCACGGAGCGCCTCGCGTACGCGGGCTGCATCGGCATCGAGGCCCAGCGAGGCCGCGCCTGCGATATTTGCGGCTGCTGCGATGGCGCAGCCTGCGCCATCAAGCCCGCAGTAAAGGGCGAGCGAGCCGCCGGTGTTTGCAGCACGCACTAGATCGAGGTAGCAACTGTAAGCAAGGGCGGTGCGGTCGTGCATGCGTTCGAGGCTACCAGCTGGAATAGGGCTGCCCATCCGAGCCGTTCTGTTCAGAGCCGGAGTGTACGTCGTTGATGCCGCCATCGCTCTGGTCCACACTGGTGAGCGTGTTGTCCGAGTTCGTCACCCAGGTCGTACTGCTGTGGGTAACCGGGTCGACGGGAATCTGCTTGAGATAGCCGGCCTGCACCAGGTCGTCGAGCGACTGCGGCGCCTTCTGCTTGTCCATCGTGTAGGACTCGATAGCCTGGCGCATCACGTGGAGGTCTTCCCGGAGCACGGCCTCACGCGCCGACCGGATCGACGAGGTGTAGGCAGGAATGGCAATCGCCGCGAGGACGCCGATGATCAACATGACCACCATCAGCTCGATCAGGGTGAAGCCTCTCT
>CAYQYM010000241.1:0-4432 GCA_964421715.1 uncultured Acidipila sp. | reverse complement strand
TTCTCTTTTCGTACGTGTACCAATCCTGGCTATCGTAACGCTGACGGTATCGCCGGGCTGCAGGGGAGCCACGCTGGCCGGAGTACCGGTGGCGTTGATGTCGCCGGGCATGAGCGTCATGGCTGCGCTGATGTGCCGCAGCAGGGCCGCGACGGAAAAGATGAGGTCGCGTGTGTTGCCGTGCTGCCGGCGCTCGCCGTTCAGGTGTGTCTCGAGCTTGGCGCCTGCATCGGGGTCGATCTCATCGCTCACGAGCGGCCCTGCAGGGCAGAAGGTGTCGAACCCCTTGGCGCGCGACCACTGCCCATCTGACTTCTGCAGGTCGCGGGCGGTGACGTCGTTCACGATGGTGTAGCCGCGAATGTAGGGACGCACGTCTTCCCCGGGGCTGATCCGGCTGGCGCGCCGGCCGATGACAACCGCCAGCTCACCTTCAAAGTCCACCCGCTGGGACTGTGGCGGAAGCTGGATGGCCGCGCCTGGCGGCAGTAGCGCGGAAGGCGGCTTGAGAAAGAGCAGCGGCTCCTTAGGAACTTCGTTGCCGAGCTCTGCCGCGTGGTCGCGGTAGTTGCGTCCGATGCAGACAATTTTGGAGGGCAGCACCGGTGTGAGCAGGGCAGCCTCGGCCAGCGGAACCGGCTCGAAGCTGCCGGCTGTGCACAAGCCGGGCTGGCTCCACGCGGCCAGGGCTGCGGCATCTTCCGGCGGTGGAGCCATAAGCCTTTTAATCCAGAGGGAACCGGCACGGTCGGCCAGCTCGCCGTAGCGCGGGCCGAGGGCGGTTGAAAAGCGGCAGTACTTCATGCCGTGAGTCTACTGCATCTCCGGGTGACCTTCGCCCCGCAGGTGCGGTCCGCGCGCGGGGGCGGGCGGGCGGGGCGGGGCAGGCACCGCGGGCAGAGAGCCGGTCCCACCCTTCTTGAGGATGAGGCTGGCATGCTGGGTGGTGAGCTGGAGCACCGGGCCGCCCTCGCCCACCTGCCCGCTCAGCATCTTGCGATCCCCGTTCTGGGACACGCTGGTAGCCGGGAACTCCGTCTCGACCTCTTCGTCGCCTGTGGTCGAGCCTTTGACGACAAACGCTGCATTCTCCGGCACAGTGACCGAGACCTGGCCGTTGCGATTCTGGACGACGAGGTTGCCGAGCGGCAGTGCGGCCGCCAGGTTGATCTCACCATTCGCGTTCTCGATGTGCGCGTCGCCGGCAAGCTGGGTGATCTCGATGTCCTTGGAGCGCGTGCTGATGCGCATGGGCCCGCCAGGCTGCGCGATGTGCAGCTCGTTGGCATCCATCGTCAGGTCGCCGCTCAGCTTCGGCAGTTCGAGATCGGTGCGGCTGGAGTGGAAGTGTACCGTGCCGCCAGCCTGCTCGATGTGCGTGTCACCGAAGAATTCGCCGTTGATGACGATATTTCCGCTCGCATCGGAGATGGTCACGTCGCCGCCGCGGCCGTCGACGAAGACATGGCCGCCTACCTGGTGCGCGGAGAAGTCGCCGTGCGCGATGCGGGCGTGCACATCCCCGGTTACGTTGTCGAACTTCACATCGCCGTGGCCCGTGGTCACGTCCGCGCTGCTCCTGAGCCCGGTAATGCTCACATCACCGCGGGCGCAGTTGATGGCGGCGCTCGCCGGCTGCGGCGATTCGATCACCAAGTCCACGCGGGCATCGTTCCGCGAGGGCACGGAGAGCACCGCGCTGGTGCCGCTTGCCTGAAATGCGGGCTTCAGCTCTCGAAACTCGCTCTGTGCCTTGTCCTCGCGCCCGTGCACCACCTGGTGCGCGCGAACATGCATCTGGCCGTCGCTGGAGGCGCTGAGCGTCACGTCGCCGCGCGGGTTCACGATTTGAAGAACAGCAGAGGCAGGCAGGGTGAACTGCTGCACCGTGTCGTTCTCATGCTCCTCTCCCATGAAGGAGAAGAAACCGTCGCTGTCGCCGCCAAACTGCTCGTGCAGCGGCGTCCAGAGGTGAGCATGGCGGACTGACCATCCCACGGAGGCCAGCAGGAAGATGAGAAACACGGCGCCGGCTGTGGAGCCGCCGCGCGCGAAAGGTCTCCTGCGCTCGAGGAACCACTCGCCGAGCGAGAGCACGCCGACGCCGATAAGCAGCAGGGGCCACCAGCGGCTATACCAACCCCAGAACTGCCCGGGATTGAGCCGGTGCGTCTCAAGCAGCAGGGCGACGATTCCCACGGCGAGTAGCACGAGAGGGCCGACGATGGAGCGGCGGCGGCTGCAGCTCCAGTGGTAGCGTTGCGCACGGGCGGCCTCACGCTGCGCGCGAGCGTAGTCGCGCGCCAGCCGCTGCTGGTCGCGCGGGGAGTAGGGCGGGGGTGCGGCGGCCATGGCTAGTCGCCTCCTTCGGCGCGGGTGGTGCTCAGCGCGGTGCTCTGGGTTGCAGCCTCCGCCGGGCCCGGTGTTCCGCCCGGGTAGCCCCCGTAGGGCAGCCCGGCCGGGGGATAGGGAGTTGCCGGAGCGCTCGCCAGAACGAGGCGCTGCGCCAGTTGCAGCACTCCCAGCACGATGAGGTAGAGCGGCCAGCTCCGGCCGAAGCTCAGGATGTTCCACTGGTCCAGCAGGGCCGTTACACCGAAGGTAAGCAGAAGCACCGGACCGCGAATCCTCGAAAGCCAGATGTAGCTGTTCATTGCACACCTCCTGTCCTGCTGCCCCGCGTGCGCTTGAAGAGCAGCCACGCCCCGAGCACGATGATCAGCACGGGCCAGCCGCGGCTGATCCAGTCGAAGTCAAAGACGCCCAGCGAGCTGAAGAGAAAGAGCGTGCCGATGACGATCAGCACGATTGCGCCGATGGGCTCATCCCAGCGCCGCGCCGGCGTGGCATAAGGTGGATAGGAAGCGCCGGGCGCATTAGCCACGGGGTCATTCGGTACCTGTGTGTAGGCGCCGGGGTCGGCGGGAGGCACTGCGCTCCAAGCCGCGGGCGGCGGGGGCGGCGGTGCTGCCGCAGCGCCCGCGCCCATGCGGTTGCTGAACTCGTTCAGTCCGAAGGGATCGGGTACGGGCACGCCGTGCAGTCGCGCCCTGGCCGTGTGATAGGCGTCGAAGACCTGGTAGAGAACCCAGGCGCCGACAAAGACACCGAAGATTCCGTTGCGGCCCGCGATGCCGATGAGTACCACGAAGACAACGACGTGGATGAGCGCCTTGATGAACTGGCCGTTGTACATGGCGCCGACGCCGGGGATGAAGCCGAGCACGGCCGCGGCGGCGGGGTTGGGCGTGGAGCTGACCGGCACACCCGGTGCGATGCCGGGTGTGGCTCCCGCACTGGCAGGCGCTCCAGCGGGCGGTATCCCCAGTCGGATGGCGAGGCACCGCTCACAGAGCACGATGTTGCCCACCTGCCGCATGCATTGGTCGCAGAGTGGTTTTCCGCAGTCCTGGCAGTAGGCTGCCACCGGAGTTTCAGGATGGTTTGCGCAGTTCATACCAAGCTCCCTTCCGCCTGGTCCACTTTGAGAGAAGCTGCCTCAAGAAGGGCCCGGTCTTGCGGTTGAATATCTGTCTTCAGTTTGCCGTAACGCGTCGTGCGGCGGCCCTGCGGCTGGCGCTGCGGGCAGCTTGCGAAGACTGCTGTGCCGCTCTGCCTGGCCGGCGCTGACAGGCTGTCGCCATCGGGGCGGGCGCTGCTGCCGCCGGATTTTTTGGGGCTACGCTTGCCATCCCCGGATGGACTGGTTGCCGGGGCAGTGTCACTCTCCCGGCGCAGCTCGCGCAACCGGGCTTCCACCTCGTACACCACGCGCAGGTTGTCGTAGTAGCGCACGGCCTGGGTCTTCATGCTGTAGAACTGGTGCGAAAGATTCGCGCTCATGGCAGAAGGCGCGAGGTCGGCCGCGCGAAGCTGGGTGATATGCACCCCGACCAGGTTCAGCGTGAGCGCGATGGAGAAGAAGGCCATCGCGGCGGTCATCAGCAGTCGGGGCTCCACCCACATGCGCTGCGCGTGCAGCACGCCGGCCGGCACCGCCTGGGGGCCACCTGCTGTCACCGGCACGGATGCCGGCATCGCCACCCCGCTCGTGCGGTCAAGGATGCGCGCCATCAGGTCCGAGGAAGGCTCCGGCTCGTGGTGGAGAAAGCGCAGCCACTCCTGCCCCTGCCTCGCGCTTTCCAGCAGCCCGGAGCACGCCTTGCAGCTGGTCACGTGCTGCTCAAACGCGGCGGCATCCCCCGGCGGCAACACGCCATCGAGCGCGTCGGCCAGCAGCGCCTCCCATTGCTCGCATTCCAGCGGCGCGTGGGGCTTGCGTTCGATTGGATTGAGGTCCCGCATCTCAGATCACCTGTCCTTTATTACGCTCCAGCAGGCGCGCTAGTTCAGCGCGGCCGCGGCTGATGCGCGACTTGACCGTACCCTCCGGGATGCGCAATACCTGCGCGATCTCCTTGTAGTCCAGGTC
>CAYQYM010000240.1:0-4433 GCA_964421715.1 uncultured Acidipila sp. | reverse complement strand
GGTCGCTGAACCAGCGTCATTCGGTGTATCCAAAATCGCGCCATCCCGTCGCCGGCGGGCGCGGCTGCCAGCAGACGCGCGCGCTGGGTGCGGGCCTCAAGCGCCTGCACCTGTTGCAAGCGACTCTGCCGCAAGGTGCCCTCGCTCGCCCGCATGCGGTAGCTGGCGGCGCGCAGTTCGTCCATCATTGCCTTGCCCCGCAGCACTTCCTTTACCGGGACGCCCGGGTTTGCCGCCGCGCGGTGCGTCGCCCGCTCCTCGGCGATCACCGGCTGCGCAAAGCCCAGCCATAGCTCGTAGCGGTCGTGCAGATCCGCCAACTTCGCCGTCTGATCGGGATTGTCTGCAACCAGGGATTTGAGGCCTGCAAAGGCCTCTCCGATATGCTGGCTGGCGGCGTTGTAGGGTTCCAGGAGCCGTTCGTCGCCCGTAAGCTGGAATCCGCGCAGGCCTGTCTCCTGGTCCAGCATCAGGCGCTCCAGCGTGCGCAGTTGCGTGCTCACGCGGTCGCTGTGGTCCAGCCACTGCTCGGCCGTATTCAGACGCCAGAACTGCCACAGGACAAAGGCCGCCATGAGCAGCAGTCCCAGCAGCGGCACGGCCGCCGCTTGCCACAGAAGACGCCGGAAGGCCGCAATGTTCACTCCCTGCCTCCGGCCTGCAGCAGGAGCTGTACCTTAGCCAGCAGATCCTCGGGGCCGTCACCCTTGGTCGCCAGCAGGTCCACCATGCTTACGAGCTCCTGGGGCAGCCCCACGTAGGCCGAGAGCAGCAGGATGGGAACCTGTGGACGGCGCAGCCGCATGGCATGCGCTACCTGCTGGCCATTCATGCCAGGCATCGCAAAGTCTAGAACCACGCCATCTACGGCCGTCTGGTTGAAGACTTCCAGCGCCTGCTGTCCACTGCTGGCAGTTATTACTTGGTAACCTCCGCGCTCGAGCACGATTCGTCTGATCTCGAGCCCAAGCTCTTCATCGTCTACGCATAAAAGTATTGGCACGCGCGCAGGTCTTGCCCCCGGAAGTTTCCGTGAGTATACACGTGGCCCAGCAGGGGTTGAACATGCCCAAGGTACTTGTCGGAACCCGCAGCTTACCGGGCAACAAACTCGTCCGATCAGGACCGGGTGCGCAGGGGGGATTTAACAATACGTTTGCATTCTGTTTACCGCCGTCGCGTACCCTATCGGCATGCTGCGTTAGCTGTGTGCTGCCGTATGCTCCAGATTTTTCACCAAGGGATCGCAGGCTTGAGCCAAATCATCTTTGTTCTGGAAGACGACACCGATATCTCGCGCCTGGTGCAGCACCACCTGGAAGCTGCAGGATTCGCGACGCGCGTCTACGGCACACCGGCCAACATCATCGCCGATGCCGAGCGCGAAACACCCGCTCTCTTTCTGCTTGACATCATGGTGCCCGGAGGCGATGGGCTGGAACTCTGCCGTCGCCTGCGCAGCCACACCTCGCTCAGCACCATCCCCATCATCTTTCTCACGGCGCGCGCAGCAGAAAACGACCGCGTGCTCGGCCTGGAGCTCGGTGCGGACGACTACATCACCAAGCCCTTTGCCACCCGCGAGCTGCTGGCCCGCGTCAAGGCCGTGCTGCGCCGATTCGAGCGGCCGTCAGCCCCCTCCATTCTCTCTTTTGACGACATCAGCATAGATGCAGGAGCCATGCAGCTCAAGGTCCGCGGCGAGCTGACCACGACAACTGCCACCGAGTTCCGCCTGCTGGACTTTCTGGCCCGTCATCCCGGCCGCGTCTTCAGCCGCGACCACCTGCTCGATGCAGTCTGGGGCGATGCACGATTCGTCACCCCTCGCTCGGTAGACGTGTATGTGCGCCGCATCCGCGAAAAGATCGAGTCAGACCCTGAAAACCCGCGTTATCTTAAAACGGTACGCGGTGCCGGCTATCGCTTTGAGATGCCGCGCAACGTTTAGGCGAGCGCAACCTTGACCGGACGGGTCTTCTCCAAGCTGCTGTTTTCCTTCCTGCTGGTGCTTTGCATCGGCATGGCGATCCTTGATTTCACGCTGCGCCGCATCGTCTCGCACTCGCTCAGCCTGCGCATCGAGCCGGCGCAGGCGACTGTTATCATGCACCTGCTGCGGCGCGACCTGCTGCTGGCCTCCGGCTTTGGCGTAGCCGTGGCGGCCTTGCTGGCCGCGGTGCTGGCCCAGCGCGTGGCCATGCGCATGAAGCGCATCGTCACCTTCGCTAACCGCATCGCGGCCGGCGACCTCACGGCTCGCATGCGGGAGAAAAAGCTCGACGAGATCTCAGAGGTAGCCTATGCGCTCGACGCCACCGCCGGCCGGCTGGAGCAGAGCTTTGAGGAGCTGGAAAGCAGCCGCCGCGAACTCGCCACCCTGCTGGACAGCATGCAGGAGGGTGTCATTGCCGTGAACGCCAACAACCAGGTGAGTTGGTCCAACTCCATGATGCAACGCATGCTGCCCGGTGCCGTGCGGGAGCAGCGCCCGCTGGTAGAGAGTGTGCGCGACCCCGAGGTGCTGGCCTGCGTGCAGGCGGCGGTGAAAGATCGCGAGCCGCGCAGCGGACGGGCGACCTCCTTCGCGCCGGGCAAGGTGTTTGACGTGAACGCAGCGCCCACCCCGGGCGGCGGTGCCGTCGCCGTGTTGCACGACATCACGGAGGTGGAGCGCTCCGAGCGGATGCGCCGCGACTTCATCGCCAACGTTTCGCACGAGCTGCGCACGCCGCTTACCTCCATCTCCGGCTATGTTGAAACCCTGCTCGAAGCGGAAGAGTCCATCTCGCCGCAGGCCCGCGAGTTCCTCTCAATTATCCTCAAGAACGCCACGCGTATGAACCGCCTCACCGAGGACCTTCTGGCCCTGGCCAGTGTCGAGTCGGGCGACTACAAGGTGCGGCTGTCGCGGATGCGGGCCTCGGCGCTTGTGGAGGACGCGATCGATTCGTTTGCCGGCCTGACCGTGGACCAGGAGATCGCCCTGGAAGCCGGCGACACAGTCGAGGACTTCGTGATGGCCGACGCCGATGCCCTGAATCAGGTATTCGGCAACCTGATTGAAAACGCGATGAAATATGGCAAGGCAGGCAAGCGCGTCCAGGTAGGTGCGCATCATGCTGACGGAGCGGTTGAATTCTACGTGCGCGACTTCGGCGCGGGCATCGCCAGCGAGCACCTGGGCCGCATCTTTGAGCGTTTCTACCGCGTGGACAAGGCCCGCTCGCGCGAATCCGGGGGCACGGGGCTTGGCCTCGCCATCGCCAAGCACATCGTCATGGCTCACTCCGGCACAATCCGCGTAGAGAGCCAACTCGGCCACGGAGCCACGTTTTCTTTCACGCTCCCCTTGGTCTGCTAGAAATGGTCGGCTCATCGCCCAGCCTTACATGCAAATTTACCCGTCCGTAAACGGACTGTAACAATCGCCGAACAAAATGATAGGTAGTTTCGAGGGGGATATCTGTGAAAAAGACAAGCCTTTTGGCTGCTGCGCTGTTCGCGTGCACAGCCACTGCCAGCTTTGCGCAAAAGATCAACGGCGCGGGTGCCACCTTCCCGTATCCGATCTATTCGAAGTGGTTCAGCGAGTACAGCGCCTCCCATCCCGGCGTAGAAATCAACTACCAGTCCATCGGCTCCGGTGGCGGCATACGCCAGGTAACCAGTGGCACGGTAGACTTCGGTGCGAGCGACGGCCCGATGACGGACGAGCAGATCGCGCAGTCCAAGGTAAAGATCGTCCACATTCCGACCGTTCTAGGTGCGGTTGTGCCCATCTATAACCTGCCTGGCGTGAGTGAAGAGCTTAAGTTCGCCCCGGATGTGCTGGCCGACATCTACCTCGGCAAGATCACCAACTGGAACGACGCGCGCATTGCCAAGGACAACCCCGGTGTGAAGCTGCCCAACACAGACATCATCGTGGTGCACCGCTCCGACGGCAGCGGCACCACCTACATCTTCACCGACTACCTCTCGAAGGTGAGCGCGGACTGGAAGAACTCTGTTGGCAAGAGCACGGCCGTGCCGTGGCCGAAGGGAATCGGCGGCAAGGGCAACGAGGCCATCGCCGGCATGGTGCGCCAGCTCCCCGGCACTATCGGCTATGTTGAGCTTATTTACGCCCTGCAGAACCATATCCCCTACGGCTACCTCCGCAATGCGGCAGGGAACTGGGTCAAGGGCAGCATCGATGGTGTGACCGAGGCGGCTGCCAGCGTCAAGCAGATGCCCGCGGACTACCGCGTCTCGATTACGAACGCGCCCGGCAAGACGGCTTATCCTATCTCAAGCTTCACCTGGCTGCTGATCCCAAACCCGCCCAAGAATGCCGCGAATGGCAAGGTCCTCAAGGATTTTCTGATCTGGATGCTTGACAACGGCGAAGCTGAGGCCAGCAAGCTCTATTACGCTCCGCTGCCCAGGTC
>CAYQYM010000239.1:0-4445 GCA_964421715.1 uncultured Acidipila sp. | reverse complement strand
GTAGTTCTCGTGCGTGCCGTACGTCGCGCCCTTGCCGTCGCCGTTGTTCTTGTAGAGAGCGTACTTCTGATTTGCGAGGTTCGTGATCACCAGGTCGGGCAGGCCGTCGTTATCGTAGTCCGAAAAGTCGACACCCATGCCGGCAAAGGTGCGGCCATCGCCATCCACGGCTACCTCAGCCGGCAGGCCCACCTCTTCAAATGTGCCGTCGCCCTTGTTGTGGTAGAGGAACTCGGTCATCGAGTCATTTGCGACGAAGACGTCCATGCGTCCGTCGCGGTCATAATCCGCCATCGCGACGCCCAACCCTTTGCCGGGCTTGTCAATGCCAGTCTTTGCAGAGACCTCACTGAACCTGCCGTTGCCGTCGTTGTGGAAGACGAGTGGCGCAATCGGCTGAAACACGTCCGGGTGACAGTAGGCGCGATAGCCCTCCTGGTGCTCGCCGCACCAGATGTCGTTGAAGTCCCACGTCAGGTAGCGGAGCACCACCATATCGAGCAGGCCATCGTTGTCCAGGTCCATCCACATCGCGCTGGTTGACCAGCCGCTGCCGCCGGTTCCGCTCGCCGTGGTCACATCTGTAAAAGTGCCGTCTCCGTTGTTGTGATAGAGCCGGTTGCCTCCATACGCCGTGACGTAGAGGTCTTCATAGCCGTCGTTGTCGTAGTCTCCCGCGGCCACACCCATGCCATACCCGGTGCCGCTCAGTCCCGACCTCTCCGTCACATCTTCAAACGTGCCGTCTTTCTTCTGGTGATAAAGGCGGTTCCAAAACTCAGGCCCTGTCTTCTGTGGAATCGCCCCCTTCGCCATCGGGTCAGAGAGCGGCGCCCCATTTACGAAGAACAGATCGATGCGGCCATCGTTGTCGTAATCAAATGCCGCAACGCCGGAGCCCATGGTCTCCATCAGATATTTCTTCGACGTGTGCGACGCCTGCCCTAGGAACTGCACGCCTTTCCCCGCGGTGACGTCTACGAATTTTCCGGGGACGGCCAGCGCGGCCGGCCGCGGAGCCTGCGCGAGCGCGGCGGCGGCAAAGAGAAGGAGCCAGCCAATCAGCTTCATGTCCCGAACAGTGTAACTCCCGGCTTGCGCCGGGGCTGTGCTTGCACTAGTGTTTGCCACTATGAAAGTTATCGGCATGGCTCTCATGGCGGCGCTTGCCGCTGGCAGCGCGCGGGCGCAGATGGTTCATCCCGCCATCGACAGCGAACCGGGACCCTTTTCTTACTTCAGCCAGCCAACCGATGAGATTGGCGTGATGGGCGCCGAGGCCGCCACCGAGATCACGCCCGAAGGCTCGCTCTATACCGGTTTCGGGGAACTTGTCTTCTTCACCGGGCCTGAGCGCTGGCCGGTTTCGCAGCGTGTGCGCACGCTTGAGGACGGCCACCTCCCCATCGTGCATTACAGCTTTACGCGCGACGGCATCGAGTATCGTTTTACGCTGTTTGCAGCCACCCTGGACGGCAGACCCGATGGCACGCTGGTGAACTTCATCCGCGTGGCAATGAAGAACACGGCAGGCACAGCCACGCGCGCCATGCTCACCACCGGGCTGCGCTTTCAGGGTCCTTCCAACACGGGCATGAACACAGGTGACAACCGCTTCCTGCGTCCGGCGAAGCCTGACCGGCTGGGTGAGTATCGGCAGATCGGCGTTGAATTCAATCCTGGATGGGTCTACGGCTTCAGTGGAAATGCGTTTACGCGCGACGGCAAGGCGATGTACTTATTTCCCCGAAGCGCAACGGGAAAGACGCTCACACTCGTTCAGCGCTACAACGATCCGCCAAAGCTCGATGCGCGCAAGCTGAGCGTGCAGCCGACGACTCCGGTCGGCATAGTCGAGTTCGACCACCTGCTGCAGCCGGGTGAGGAGAAGGCAGTGGACCTGAAGATGCCGGTCATACCTGTCGATCCGGCCTCCGCGACAGCCGCCAGCATCGAATCTGCCTCGTTTGACACTTACCTCCTGAAGACGAAGGCCGACTGGCAGCAGATACTTGCGCGCGGCATGCAGGTGAGCCTGCCGGAACGCAAGGTGACAGACACCTTCCAGGCCAGCCTGCTCTACGACCTGATTGCGATTGACCAGCGGCAGGGCAACTGGATCCAGACCGTGAACAAGCTGCACTATCACTCCTTTTACCTGCGCGACTCCTCTGACATCGTGCGGATGTACGACGTGACCGGCTACCCTGACATCGCCGCGCATGTGCTCGCCTTCTTCCCGCAGTCGCAGCAGCCGGATGGCAACTTCCTCTCGCAGCCAGAGGAATTTGACGGCTGGGGAGAGACGCTCTGGGCCTATGGCCAGCACTACCAGATGACACACGACGCGGCATTCGCAAAATCAGTTGTGCCCTCGCTCCGGCGTGCGCTGGCGTGGGAGCAGGCAGCGCGGCGGCAGGACCCTCTGCACCTATTGCCGGCAAGCGACGTCCGCGACAATGAAGACGTGCCTGGTCACATCACCGGATACAGTTTCCTGGCGCTGGCCGGTCTCAAAGACGCCGCCGCAATGCTGAATGCTATTGGCGAGGAAGCAGACGCCGAGGCTTTTGCCCGCGAGTATGCCAGCTATCGCGCAGCCTTCCTCAGGGTTCTTGACCAGCGCGCGGCAGAAAATCACGGCTACATTCCGCCAGCGCTCGACGGGCAGGTAGGTGGCCAGGACTGGGGCAACCTGCTCTCCACCTATCCCGAGCACACGCTGGCGCCGAACGACCCGCGCGTGACCGCAACACTGAAAGCCACGCAGGCCAGGTACGCCGAAGGCATTATGACCTATGGCGATGGACGCTGGCTGCACCACTACCTCACCATCAAGAACACGCTCACCGAAGTAATTCGCGGCGACCAGCAGCAGGCTGTCCAAGAGCTCTACGCCCTGCTTCTCCACACCAGCGCAACGCACGCCGGCTTTGAGTTCGCCATTCGTCCCTGGGGCAGCCGCGACTTCGAAGGCAATCTTTCACCGCACGGCTGGTTCGCGGCCGAGTACCGCACGCTGCTGCGCTCGATGCTCGTGCGTGAGGATGAGGGCTCGCTGCATCTGCTCTCGGTCGTGTCACCGGAGTGGATCGGCGCGGGCAAGCGCATCGCTACAACCGGAGCACCGACCGAATATGGGCGCATCAGCTACACGCTCGAGCAGCCGGAGGAAGAGAGTGCAGTGCTGAGCATCAACAGCAGCTTCGATCACGCGCCGCGGAGCATCATCGTGCATCTGCCGTGGTTCATGCAGGTCAGCGCAGTAGAGGCGGACGGCAGACACGTCTCACCCACGGGTAACGCACTGACGCTGCCCGCTGGAACCCACCAGGTGCGGCTGCACTGGACGCGCCGTCCGGACGCACCTGCGCTCAACTACGAATCGACCGTGAACAGCTACAAGACCGAGTACACAATGCGCTACAAAATGCTCCTGCACTCGCCGCAGTAAGCGCACTCCCGCTGCGCCGCGCGAGCCCACAATTTCTTAGCGAGGTTGTGACATGCGTAAATGCAGCTATGTGTTGTTGATTGCGCTTTGTATATCCAACCAATTGAATGCTCAGTTAGCAGCGCAGGTAGACTGTGCTTCCGGTGGGGCATTCGCGGTGGAGACTCAGGTCGGCGACCAGCTGCTTCAGACGCCGGTTCTCATCTTCCATCTTGCGCAGCCGCTGCGCCTCGCTCACGTCCATGCCGCCGTACTTCGGCTTTACCCGTAGAACGTGGCCGGGCTGATCCCGCACTCACGGCACAGATCCGCCGTCTTCATCCCCGCTTCGTGCTGCTTCAGAGTCCGATGATCTGCTCTTCACTGAATCGGCTCTTCTTCATCTCAGCTCCCTCGTTCAATGGACGAGAGAACTCCAGTTTTCCCTGGCTGAGTTTTCCGGGAGCAGGTCACGAGAAGGCGATTTGAAATGTGTCTGATTGTTGGGAACAGATGGCGGAGAGCGAGGGATTCGAACCCCCGATAGCCTTTCGACTATGCCTGATTTCGAGTCAGGTGCATTCAACCGGGCTCTGCCAGCTCTCCGCTTCAGTGGGGATGCCCAGTGCTGTCAGCATATCATCTGGCAGGCTGTCGATTCATGCTGGCCAGCGCGGTTTGCTGCCTGTTCTCCACGCAGAGCAGATAGGTTGCATACTGCCGGCAACCGTAGTCGCTGCCGATCGGCTCTCCCGCTGCGGCTGAGGCTGCGCCGCGCGCATTCCGCTGATGCACGCTGCCGTACAGGATGAAGTCCGCGGCACTAAAGATCTTCTGCCGGTTTTCGGGCGTCAGCCACCGGAGCTGTCCCTCTTTGTCGATCAACTGACCCGGCGTCGCCGTCAGGTTGCTCAGCATCACGGTATTCGGAGCCACCTCCACGGGTATATTCGTCATGTCGCCCCAGGGGCTGTTCAGCAGTACATCATTCTGGCGCACCACGGCCAGGCTG
>CAYQYM010000238.1:0-4451 GCA_964421715.1 uncultured Acidipila sp. | reverse complement strand
CTGCCGCGCGCTGCTGCGCCGGCGTGGCGAGGCCGTGCTTACGCTGCGCCACGCGGACGTCGAGATCAACCGCGTGGAGCGCACGGTGACGCGCGGCGGCGAGCCGGTGATGCTGACCAACAAGGAGTTCGCGCTGCTCGAACATCTGCTGCTGAACCGCGGGCGGGCGGTCTCGCGGGACGCGCTGCTCCGCCAGGTCTGGAACCATAGCGTACCCACCGGCACCAACGTCGTGGATGTCTACGTGAACTACCTGCGGCGCAAGCTGCAGGACAGCGGGCCGGACCTTTTGATCCAGACCATCCGCGGCAAAGGCTATGCCATGGGCATGCGAGCCAACGCCTAGCTGACGGGCCTTGTAATAGCAAGACAGGGAGGAGCAGGAAATATGAGCGTACAGCTAACACGGGCGTCCCAGGTACCGGCAGTCCGGACCGCGATTCTGGCCAGCGCGGACGCTTCCTTCCGGGAGCGCGTTCGCCAGGCGCTGACCGGACTTCGGTGGCAGGTGCGGGAGGCATCGGGCGGCGCCGATGCGCTGGCGCAGCTTGACTCGGCTCCAGCCGAGACCGTGATCCTGGACGCGTGGCTGCCGGACCTTGATATACAGGAACTCATCGCCGAGCTCGCGCGGCTTTATCCGGCGAGCGATCTGCTCACCTCCGATGGCTCGCCGGCCGGCGACGCTCCGGCCCGCAGCCCGCGCCGCAACGAGGTGCTCTATGCGCTTCGCCAGGTGCAGGACGGGGATGGCGGCCTGAGCGGGATGGCTTCCGATGCAGGGCCGCTGGCCGCGTCCGCTTCCCGTAAGGCGTTTGCTGACGGGGCCGCTTGGAACAGCGCGCCTTCGATCTCAGAAGCGGGCTCTCCCCGCAGCCGTGCGCCAGTACAACTCATTCCGCTCGACGAGGACGAAGTGCGCCAGGCTGCCCGCATGGCACCCATGCACGAGGTGCGCACCGCACAGGCGCCGCTTCGGCTGCCGGAGTTTGTCGGGACTGACCCGGCGATGCTTGAGGTAAGCCGCCGCATCCGCCTGGTGGCCGCGCGGCCCACGCCGGTGCTGGTGCAGGGGCCCACGGGCAGCGGCAAGGAGCTGGTGGCGCGCGCGCTGCATCGTCTGAGCCCGCGCTCGAACCAGGCCTTTGTCGCACTGAACTGCGCGGCGATTCCAGAGGCGCTGCTCGAGGCGGAGCTCTTCGGGCACACCCGCGGAGCCTTCACCGGCGCGGTGCAGGGGAGGGTGGGCAGGATTGAAGCCGCGCATGGCGGCACGCTGTTTCTGGACGAAATCGGCGAGATGCCACTGGCGCTGCAATCAAAGCTGCTGCGCTTCCTGGAGTGCGGCGAGCTGCAGCGCGTGGGGGAGAACGAGCCGGTTCGGGTGAATGTGCGCATCGTGGCTGCCACGCACCAGCCGCTGCGCGAGCTGGCCGCCAGCGGCGGTTTCCGGGCCGATCTCTACTACCGGCTTGCGGTCTTCCTGATTCGCACGCCGGCCCTGGCCGAGCACTCCGGAGATATTCCGGCCCTGGCCGGGCTTTTCATGGAACGCATGGCGCAGGATGCCCCGGCCAAGTCGCTGCACGGCTTGGCGCTCGAGCGACTGCTCGGCTACGGCTGGCCTGGCAACGTGCGTGAGTTGGAGCATGTGCTCGAGCGAGCCTGGATTCTGGCCGAGGACCGGCCGGAGATTCGGGCCGAGGAGATCGAGTTTGGCGATGAGTAGAGATTTCTAATCCGTCAGGCCGGTTTCTGGAGCCGCTGCTGCACTGGTTCTGTACACAGGTATCCTCCAATGCACCGGTCAAGGTTTACTTGACGCGAAGCGGGCTGCCTGGAGATGTGTATCGGGTCTTCGGTTCGGCGGAAAGGTTGCGGCAGAAAGGCTTCGGCAGAAAGGCTTCGGCACAAAGGCTTCGGCAGAAAGGTTTCATCGGAAAGGTTTCGCTGCATAGCTTCGCCGCAAAGCCAGACAGCAGCCAGGCAGTAGGCCTGATTCTGGTCCAGCAACAAGCCCGGGCACCAGCCACGCGCTGTACCTGGCAGAAGGGAGTCCGCAGAATGCAGGTAACAACCCCCATCAGCGACGAGCTGGTGAAGTATCTCGACCTTGCGACCGCGCAGTTAAAGCTCACCAGCCAGAACATGGCCAACGTGGACACGCCCGGGTATCGCACCGTCGGCTTTGATTTCGCGACCGAGATGCGCTCCGCCATGGAAGATGCCCTGGCGCATCGTGAGCCCCAGGCGGCGCTTGCCGGAGAACCCGCGACAGCCGATTCCGCGGCGAATGCAGGCACGGTGGCTATCGGCAAGGTGGATGGATTGCTTGAGCGGCCCGACGGCAACAACGTTTCCATGGACCGTGAAGGACTGAAGATGGCCGAGGCTCAACTCGAGTTCCGCACCGGTATTGCGCTGCTCAAGCGCGAGTACACGCGCGTGCTCGATGCGATTCGCGTGGATAAATGAAGAGCCGACAAGTTGGCCGACAGGTAAGCGCATCCGTCAAGGGCGTGGCAACGCTGCAGGCAGCAGTACAGCTTAAAGGAGAGTCCAGATGAATTTGTTCGGAGTGCTTGAGGTGAGCGGTTCCGCGCTGAAGGCGGAGCGGATTCGCGCCGAGGTGGTGGCGGCGAACATGGCTAACGCGGAGACCACGCGCACGACCGAGGGCGTGCCCTACCAGCGGCAGCACGTGGTCTTTTCGGCGGCTCCCGCCGCGCAGCCCAACTTCGCCGGACAGCTGATGACCGCGGCTGGCATAGCGCCCGGCATGGTGGCCGGTGCGACGGGCGCGGGCAGCATGGGGCCGGGCTTTGGCGGCAACGAGATCGGCGGCGTCGAGGTCACCGCCGTTGTGCAGGATAAGAACGCGTCCCTGCGGCGCTACGACCCGAACCACCCCGATGCCGACAAGGATGGGTACGTCAATTATCCGGACATCAATCCTTTGACAGAGATGGTGGACCTGATGAGCGCGACGCGGGCATATGGGCTGAACAGCTCTGCGGTGCAGGCGACCAAGGGCATGATTAACGCGTCGCTCGACATCCTGAAGTAAGCGCCACGAGGCAGGCGCGGAAACGCAGTAAGCCAGGAAATCCGGAAGGGAACTGGAGCACAGGAGGAGATGATGCAGGCAAATCTGATGATGCAGGCTTTTACGTACGCCGCCACACAGGCCGGAGCGGCCGGATCCAGCGCGCTGACGCCGGTCAGTGTGGCAGCCGGACAGTCGGGCGCACCCTTTGCGGGGCTGATGAGCGAGGCCATCCAGAACATCAACACGCTTGAGCAGCAGGCCGCGACCTCGGTGGAGGGGCTGATGGACGGCTCCGGGGTCGATATTCACCAGGCGATGATTGCGACGCAGAAGGCGGATGCCGCCTTTGAGCTCGCGCTTGCCGTGCGTAACAAGGCCGTCGGAGCTTACCAGCAGCTCATGGCGATGCAGTTTTAAGAGCGGCAGCAATGGAAGCTGATAACTTCGCGCGATGTTAGATCGGGACGATGGGTGATGGAAGAGAATCGACAACTGGAAACCGCGGCAGCGGAACCGAAGCCTTCACAGACGGCACTCGACCGTGCGCGGCAGGCGGCAATGGAGGCAGGCACCCGCTTCCGGTCGCTTGACCCGCGCCAGCGCACCGCCTGGACAGGCGCTGCACTCTGCGTGCTCGCGGTCCTCGTCGGGTTCGCATGGTTTGGCACGCGGAGCGACTGGCGCGTGCTCTACGCCGGGCTCGAGCCGGACGACGCACGCGCGATCTCGGCGGAGCTGACCACCTCAAGCATCCCGTTCGACGTCAGCCCGGACGGCACCACGCTGCGGGTCTCCGCCGGCCAGCTGGATAAGGCTCGCCTGGCCACGACGGCAAAGGGCGGTCCCAAGAGCGGACGGATGGGTTTTGAGCTTTTCGACAAGCCGAACTGGATCGGCTCGGATTTTGACGAGAAGGTGAACTATCAGCGCGCCCTCGAGGGTGAGCTCGAACACACCATCGATACGCTCGCCGCCGTGCAGTCGGCGCGGGTGCACCTGGTGCTGCCGCACGACTCGCTGTTCACCGAGCAGCAGCGGGACGCAAAGGCGTCGGTCGTGCTGACTTTGCGGCACCGCTCGCTCAGTGAGGAGGAGGCGTCTTCTATTCGCAACCTGGTCGCCAGCGCCGTCGATGGCCTGCGCGCGGACAACGTCTCGCTAGTGGACGCGAGTGGACGCGCGCTCGGAGCCAAGTCCGGCGATGCGGCCCTCTCCGCGCACGAGCAGGAGCTTGCCGACAAGCTCATCCAGACACTCGAGCCCGTAGCTGGCACGGGCAATGTGCGCGCCAGCGTAAATGTGGAGTACGACAGCTCAAGCGCCGACGAGCTCGATGAGACCTACGATCCGAACAACGTGGTCACGCTTTCCATGCAGCGCAGCAAGCAGACGAGCGGCACCC
>CAYQYM010000237.1:0-4459 GCA_964421715.1 uncultured Acidipila sp. | reverse complement strand
GGCCCGTGCCCGCCGTGCAGCTCGCGCCCCTGCTGCCATCCGGCCTCGTGCCGGATACCTTCGACGGCTCGGCATGGGTCGGCGTCGTCCCATTCTGGATGGACCGCGTGCGGCTGCGCGGGCTGCCGGCCGTGCCCGGGGCGAACCGCTTTCCAGAGCTGAACCTGCGCACCTACGTCCGCCCGCGTCAATCGAATCTTCCGGGCGTCTACTTCTTCTCGCTCGACGCGGCCAATCCCATCGCTGTCGCTGTTGCCCGCGCCTTCTTCCATCTGCCCTACTACTGGGCGCACATGAACATTGCGTCCGAGGGCCGCGGCTTCCGCTATCAGAGCGAGCGCCTGCTGGCACGCTCGCCGGCGCGGTTCCGGGCCAGCTACCGCAGCCTGGGCCGGCCCAGCCAGCGCGGCGCGATTGAGCACTTCCTGACCGAGCGCTACGCCCTCTATACCGCGAACAAGGCCGGCGGTATCGAGCGTGGAGACATTCACCACCTGCCCTGGCCGCTTGAGGAGGCCGAGGCGGAGATCGAGCGGAATGAGCTGCCCCAGGCGCACGGTATTCATCTGCCGCAGACCAAGCCCTTGCTCCACTACGCGCGCGAGCTCGCGGTTTATGTCTGGGCGCTTGAGCCGGTCCCGGCGCTGGCGCGTCCCACTGCCGCAGCGGCCGCCGCTGTTCCTGAGCCGCTGTAGACTTGCTATTTGGATTCGCACTGCCGAATCTGCAGCAACGAAGATAGCGCCATTATCGCGCCGAAAAGGGAGACGCTATGCAACTGGAAGGGAAGACCGCGCTCGTCACCGGAGCCTCGCAGGGACTCGGCCGCGCCTGTGCCGTGGCACTGGCCGCGCGCGGAGCGAAGGTGGCTCTGGCCGCGCGCAACGAGGCCAGGCTGGCCGAGGTGGAGCAGGAGATTGCTGCCGCGGGTGGCACGGTGCGCGCCTTCGTCATGGATGTGGCCAGTGAAGAGTCCATCAAGGCGGCCGCCAAGGCCGTGCTCGCGTACTTCGGTTCGGTAGACATCCTGGTGAACAATGCCGGTGTGACGCGCGACACCCTGCTGCTGCGCATGAAGCGCGCCGATTGGGATGACGTGCTGACGACCAACCTCACCGGTGCGTTCCTGCTGACGCAGGCCGTCATCAGCTCGATGATGAAGGCGCGCTGGGGCCGCATTGTGAACATCGCAAGCGTGGTAGGGGAGACGGGCCAGGCCGGGCAAGCAAACTATGCCGCCAGCAAGGCCGGGCTGATTGGCTTTACCAAGTCGCTGGCGCGCGAGCTTGCCTCGCGCGGCATCACCGCCAATGTGGTCGCGCCCGGCTACATCGAGACGGCGATGACGGCGGTGCTGGACGACCGCCAGCGCGAGGCCATGCTTACGCAGATTCCGCTCGGCAGGGCCGGCAAGGACACGGACATTGCCGAGGCGGTCTGCTTCCTGGCCTCACCCGGGGCCGGCTACGTCACAGGCCACGTACTCGACGTAAATGGCGGCATGTACATGGGGTGAGCGCGCCGCCGCGATGAGCCGGCACGTTCAGGAGCCCGGGTTCTCTGCTGGATGTGTCTCGGCCGGCTGCTTCTGCACGGCAACGTTGCTGGCTGCCTTGCGCCGAGGTGCGGGCTTTTTCTTGGGCCTGCTGTTTGCCTTCCCGTGGGGCCTGCTCTTCGCCTGGCTGCCTTGATCGCTGCCCGGCTTCACGAGAGGCGGCGGCGCCACCTCGGCCGGAATGGCATCGGCGGAGGTCTTGCCCTCGGCCACCTGCATGAGAAAATCCTGCGCACTGAAGACCGGCTCGCGGCGCCGCGGACGGTGGTAGCTGCCATCCCCGGCGAGCAGGCGCGTCTTTACGTCGTCGGCAAGGTAGGCGGCAAGGATCTCGTTGCGGATGCGGTTGCGAATCTGCACATCGCGGATAGGGAAGACCACCTCGCATCGCTCGAAGAGATTACGTGGCATCCAGTCCGCGCTGCCGCAATAAATCTTCTCGTCGCCGCCGTTCGCGAAGTAGAAGATGCGGCTGTGCTCCAGATAGCGGCCCACGAGAGAGCGCACGCGGATATTTTCGCTGATGCCCTTCAGGCCGGGCCGCAGGGCACAGATGCCGCGCACGATAAGGTCGATCGAAACACCGGCCTGTGAGGCCGTATAGAGTGCCTCGATCACGCTCTGCTCCAGCAGCGAATTCATCTTGGCGATAATGTGCGCGGGGCGCCCTGCGCGGGCATGCTCCGCCTCACGCCGGATGAGCTGGATAGTGCGCTCGGCCAGGGTGAGCGGCGCGACGAACAGCGGCGCGTAGTCGTCGGACTCCGAGTGCGCGGTGAGGTAGTTGAAGACGCTGTGCACGCTGGCCGTAATCTCGGGGTCGGCTGTGAGCAGGCTGATGTCGGTGTAGAAGCGCGCCGTGTTGGGGTTGTAGTTGCCCGTGCCCAGGTGAGCGTAGCGGCGGATGACGCCATCCGGGTCGCGGCGCACCAGCAGCGCCAGCTTGCAGTGCGTCTTCAGGCCGACGATGCCGTGAAAGACCTGCACGCCGGCATCTTCGAGGTTGCGCGCCCACCGGATGTTTGAGGCCTCGTCGAAGCGCGCCATCAGCTCGACCACAACCGTGACCTCTTTGGTCTGCGCCGCCTCGATCAGCGACTGGAACATCGGGGAATCCGCGCTGGTGCGGTAGAGGGTCTGCTTCATCGAAATGACGGCCGGGTCTTCGGCTGCTGCCTCGATAAAGCCCACCACGGCGTCATACGAGTCATACGGGTGGTGCAGCATGATGTCGCGGTGACGCAACTCTTCAAAGAGATCCGCGGACTTGCGATTCAGCCGCAGTTCCCGCGGAGCGAAGGGCGGATACTTGAGATCGGGCCGGGGCGTGTCGCTGTAGAGATTCATCAGGCGCGAAAGGTTTACGGGGCCGTCGGTGCGAAAGACCTGCGACTCGTCCAGCTCGAAGTTGAGCCGGAGCCGCTCCACGATCTCAGGGTCGGCGGAGAGCTCGATCTCCAGCCGCACGGCATCGCCTTTGCGGCGGTTGTGCAGCTCGGAGCGCACGGTCTCAAGCAAAGACCGTGCCTCCTCCTCTTGAAAATAAAGATTACTGTTGCGGGTGACACGGAAGGCGGCCTTGGAGAGCACCTCGTATCCGCGATACATTGCGGCTGCCTGCTGCTCGATCAGATCGTGCAGAAAGATGTAGTCGTGGGATGCTCCGCTGGAGGGGAGCCGGACCAGCCGCGGCAACGCGCGCGGCACCGTGACCACGCCCAGCACCGGGCCGGGCGCGCCCTTGCGCTTGCGCCGCAGCAGCAGCGCGATGCAGAGGGCCTTGTTCAGCACGCGCGGAAACGGATGCGCAGGGTCAATGGTGACCGGGGTGAGCAGCGGGTCCACCTCGCGCTGGTAGAACCCTGTGGCCGCGGTGCGTGCCGCTGCATCCAGCTCATCCCAGCCCAGCACGCGAATGTTCTCCCTGCACAGCGCCGGGATGAGCAGTCGATTCCAGCAGTCGTACTGGGAGGTGACGAAGCGATGCATGGCCTCGGTGACAAGGCCGAGCACCTGTTGCGGCGTGGTGCCGTCGGGTCCCGGCTCAGTGTAGCCGTCTTCAATGCGCTGCAGTACGCCGGCCTCGCGAATCTCGACAAACTCGTCGAGGTTGCTGGCCGTGATGGCGAGAAACTTTACCCTCTCCAGCAGCGGGTTTGACTCGTCTTCAGCCTCTTCCAGCACGCGCCTGTTAAAGGCCAGCCAGGATTCGTCGCGTCCGATGAAAAGGTCTCGCTGCCGTAGATTATCTTGAGCAATCATGCGTACCTGGTCTTCAACTCCTGCTGCGCCGTGGTCTGATGAGCTTGGGCGGCCGCCGCCAGGAGCGGCGCACGGCTCATTTCGTCTGCTATACACCCGAAACCGCGGGAACAGATGAATGGGATGCAAAATGCCACAACAACCGGCGTTGCCGGGCTAACGGCTCGCCGTGAGAGAATAGCATTTGCCGTAAAGTCCGACCCCCCTCCAATGTCTGAGTGGAGCGCGGCTTGCGCCGTTGGCCGGGATTCTTACTGTTCAGGAGCGGTCAACCGGGAGTATTCAAACGGGAAGTATTCTAACCAGGAGCGGTCACGATGGCGACGATTGGAACAAACGTTTCTGCACAGGATTCATCCGCGACGCCAAATCTTCCGGCTGCGGGCGAGAAGTTTCAGGACGCGGCGCAGGAGCTCTTCCAGCTCGCTGCCATGCTACTCGGCGACGAATCTGCCGCTGTGGAACTGGTGGAGCACACCATGGCCACCACCGAGGTGAACCCCTGCAGTCAGCCGGCCGAAGCGCGCGCCCAGGTCCTTAGCAGCCTGCTCGACAAGGCGCTCTCCCGGCTGAAGCACTCGGCCCCGCAGAGCTTTGACCCGCAGCCGGCCTCTGCCGGAGCCCCGGTGACCTGCATTGAAG
>CAYQYM010000236.1:0-4486 GCA_964421715.1 uncultured Acidipila sp. | reverse complement strand
GAGGCGGCGCTTGCGGCCGGGTGGCGGCGGGCCCGGTGAGGCCGCGCGCTGACCGGGGCCTCCGGGCTGCGCACACGCGACGAGTTGTGGCACACGCTGCGCGTGCTGCCGGTCGACTCCGGGGAACCCGCCGCGGCAGGCAGCGTGGTCCACTGGGAGCCGCTCGAGCGGCAGAACCTGGCCGAGATTCACGCCGGCACAGGGATGGCC
The DNA here is from genome assembly GCA_964421715.1 of uncultured Acidipila sp. Lineage (GTDB taxonomy): Bacteria > Acidobacteriota > Terriglobia > Terriglobales > Acidobacteriaceae > CAYQYM01. The sequence goes on along the minus strand of CAYQYM010000236.1, from coordinate 4,276 downwards.
CAGGCCACCGCGCTCTCGGCACTTATCTCCCTCTACCTGCGGGCCGCGGTGGCCGCCCCCGAGGAGGAGATCGCCGCCTTCCTCTCACCCTTTGCCGCCCGCTCGCGCGTCCGCGAGGCAGTGCGCGGGATGGCAGCAACACGGCTGCTGACCCTGGTGCCGGTGGGCACCGAGAGCTATGTGCACCTGGCCGGCGAGCTGCCGGAGTTTGCCGAGACGGCGGCGTCCGAGGAGACCCGTGCTCCAAACGAAGACCGGGCCGGAGCGGGGGCCGGCGCGGGGTCTCCGGGCGGTTACCGGGCCAAGTCCACCACGGGCGAAGGCCGCAGCCGTAGCGACCCTGAACGTGGTACCGGGCCTGGCTCTCAACGTGGTACCGGGCCTGGCTCCGGGCGCGGTGCGGAGCGGAAGCCGTGGCACGCGCGCCGCCCACAGGTGGACCAGCCAGGTCGTACAGACGGGGGCCTGCGGACGCCGCGCCGCAGCTCCTCCCCCGATAAATTCCCGGAGAGGGCAGCCGGCGGTCGCGACGGAAGACCGCGTCCGGCAGAGCAGGGCGGTAGTTACGCCCGCCCGTCCATGCGCCCAGCGGGACCGCGCGAGAGCGCCGAGGACCGGCCGCGGCCGACGGACGGCGGGTATGCGCGACGGCCGGGCGCAGGTTCGCGCTCAGGGCCGGGCGGACGTCCGGATAGCTTTCGCAGCTCCGAAGGCCGTAGGTACGTGGGGGATCGTCCGGGCCGCGCAGCCTCTGACCGGGCCGGCTCTTTTCAGAAGCGGCCAGGCGGGCAGGGTTTTGCCGGCTCAAGATCGAACCGTCCAGGAGGCCCGGCTTTCTTTGCCCGTAGCGAGGCCGGCCGCGACGGCAGGCCGGGAGGAGAGGAGCGCCGCGGTTCGGGGGCACAGGCGGGGCGTGGTCCAGACGGCTATCAGCCAAGGTCCGGCAGCTTGGATACGGGGACCCAGGCGGGGCCGAAGGGCGAATTCAAGCCGCGCTTCTCACCGGGTGCGTCCTCGAAATTCCGGCCCGCTTCAAAGCCGAACTACGGCTCGGGGCAGGGCAGGGGCAGAGGCTCGGGGGCGCCGCCGGCTGCCGGGGCAGCCGGCGAGAAGGATTTTGAGCGCAGGCCGCGCCGCGGTTCCAGCCCGGGCGGCAAGTCTGGCCCCAGGTTCGGGACCAGGGATGGGAACAGCTTCGGAACCAGGTTCGGCGGGCGTTCCGGGCCGCAGCCCGGCACAAAGGGTGAATGGAGGCCCGGTCCTAAGTCCGGTCCTAAGTCCAGTCCCATGTCCGGTTTTAAGTCCGGTCCTGGGTCTGGGCCAAAGTCCGGGCCAAAGTCTAAGCCGAAGCCGAGCTCGAAATTCGACTCGAAGCTGGGCGCAAAATCGGGCTTTAAGTCCGGGTCCGCATTCGGGCCACGCTGGAAGTCCGGACCAAAGCCCGACGGAAGGCCCAGTGGAAGGCCCGGACCGAAGTCTGCGCCAAGGCCCGGCGGCAGCTTCCGAAAGGGCTCCCGCCCCGGCGGGAGGGGTAAGTCTGCCCGTTGAACGGACCACGGCTGATCGTTGCTATCGATGGACCGGCTGGTGCCGGCAAGAGCACCGTGGCCGCTCGGCTGGCCGCGCGCTTTCGGCTGCTGAACCTGGAGACCGGGGCCATGTACCGCGCCTTTGCACTCAAGGTGTTGCGCGCGGGCCTGTCCCCGGATCAGCCGGAGCCGCTCACCGGCCTGGCCGCAGCCACCCGGATCGAGCTTAGGGCCGCCCCGGCAGCCGGCCACGCGAGGACGGCACCAGCCGGCTCCACTTCTGGATTGGATTCTGGCTCCGCCTCGGGCTCAGGTTCGGGCTCTGCTTCCGGCAATCGCGTCCTGCTGGACGGCGAGGATGTGACCGCCCTGCTGCGTACCGCCGAGGTGGCCGATGCCGCCTCCCGGGTGAGCGTGCATCCTGCCATTCGCCGGTGGATGGTCGAGCTGCAACGGCAGCTCGGGCTTGGGGCCAGCACCTCGGGCATGGTAAACGGGGTGGTGATGGAGGGCCGCGACATCGGCACCGTCGTCTTCCCGGACGCCCCGGTGAAGATCTTCCTCGACGCCTCGCCCGAAGCGCGCGGCGAAAGGCGCTATCTGCAGACCAGCCATGAGCCGAAAGCCCAGCCCGACGTGCAACCCGATGTACAGCTCGATGTGCAGCACCCCTTGACCCGGCACGACACCGGGCAGCCGCCCCCACCAAAAGCGGTGCCCGAGGCCGTGCTGCAGGGGATTCGCGAGCGGGACGCCCGCGACCGGGGCCGGGCAGACTCTCCCCTGCGTCCAGCCGGCGATGCGCTGGTCATCGACTCGACCACGCTAACCCTTGAGCAGGTAGTCGCGCGTGCCTCTGCCGCGGTTGAAGCCTATCTGGCCACAGGATTCGCCCCGCCGGCGGACCGCACTTCATGAAGTTGTAATGTCTGGCTGTGGAAAGTGTGCGGGGTTGCCTTCTTTTTCAGGGTCACCAAAAAGGTAATGCTTTGGAAACTTTGGTTACTTGCGGTGAACAAAACAAACAGCTTATCCGCAGCTGTCCTTTTCAGAGGCAGCCGCTCGGCAGCGAATGCACCGCGTGGTGTGCCATTCCGAATACGAATTCCACAGTTATTTCCACAGCGGCTCGAGGTTGTGCTGGACGGATCGAACAGCGCGTGGAGATTCGGTCCAAAAGGCGCACATGGGGCAGGGCCAAAGGCCCCCCAGGCATAAAGGAAACTCGATTGAAGCCGTTACGGTTCAAAGACAAACCGGGACAGTAGTCCGACTTTGAAACAGGGCACGTCCGCCGCGCCCTATTTCGCTGCGCTTACTGCTTAGGCCTGGGAGTCGAGGTCGCGGGCCGCGCTGCCGGGGTCGTGCGGGTGGGCGCTACAGAACCAGGCGCCGGAGCCGCAGGCGCGGGCACGCCGGACTTCGCATTGTAGGCCTGGACTATGGCCGAGGTGATGTCGATCGAGGGCACGGCGTAGATCAACGAGCTCGACTGCGAGCTGCCGTCAATCACCAGTGAGTAGCCGTTCTGCTGGGCATAGGCCTGGACCACGCCGTAGACCTTTTCCGCAAGCCGCTGATAGGTGTCCTGCATCTCGGACTGGAAGTCGTTCTGGGCGTCCTCCCCGGCGCGCTGCAGGGCCTTTTCCTTCTCGTCGATCGTCTTCAGCCTCTGCGCGCGCTCCTGGTCCGAGAGGTTAGCACCGGCGGTCTGGAGCGACTTCTTGAGCGAGTCGATCTCGTCGCTCTGCGACTTCAACTGCGACTGCTTGGGCTGGAACTTCTTCTGCAGCTCGGAGAAGTCGCGCTGACCCTCGTTGGTCTGGGCGACGGCGGGCTGGAACATGATGATCGCGATCTTGGTGACGCCGGCCGGAGCCGTCGCGGCCGGGGCCGCGCCGGGCGCGTTGGGCACCGGATCCGTGGCGGCCGCGGTGCTGGCCTGGGCGAAGGCGGCCGTGCTGAGCGCGAGGGTCGCGAGGAAGGTTAACGAACGCTTCTGATACTTCATGGAACTTGGGAGACTCCTTCGGTTCTTGGTGTTTCGCCCGCATCGGTTGCGGAAGCGACTTCGCTTCCTGGCTTACCTGCTGCGCGCTTAGAGGCCGCTTCCCGGCCCGGGTCGGGTCAGGGAACGCACAGAAGAGACACGGACAGAGGACATTCTCAGGAACTGCCCACGATTATAGGGGGGCCGCAGGGGAGGGTCAAACCAGGATTGCAAACCAGGATTGCAAACCAGGATTGCAGGGTTACCCCGGAACGGGCAGCCGGAACCGCAGCCTCGTAGCTGGTCCAGAATCGCCGCTTATCTGCGGATCAATGCCGCCTTATTGAAGAAAGCGCTGGCCCCCGGCTACGGCCAAGCTTGCCGCTGGTCCAACGATTGGTTGAGGCTTGCGCACAGTTTGCAGGCCAGCCGCACGCCCAGGTGCGCGCGGCGTCCATCCTCGGTCGTCACCCACGGCCGCAGCTCCCAGGGCGGCCGATGGCGCACATGCTGCGTGTGGCCGCACGCCAGCTCGGCCACCCAGTCGCCGGTCTCATCCTGGTGAAAGCCAGTGATAGGTGGCGATGAGCTCATGGGCGGTTCTGTTCCTGGCCAGCCACGTTCTTGCGAATCCCGTTCCTTGCTAAGCTTGAGCGAACAACAGAGAGTAGATGCTGATGACAGAGAGCGGTGGCGCACTATCTCATTATGACAAGCAGGGCAGGGCGCGGATGATAGACGTCTCCGCCAAGCCGGC
>CAYQYM010000235.1:0-4486 GCA_964421715.1 uncultured Acidipila sp. | reverse complement strand
GCAACATGCGATGCTTGAGCAGAGGACGGTCGATCGTACGTCCGATGTCCATGGCAATTCCATAGACGGGGTCCGAGCCGCTGCAGAATGGATTGCGGAGACTGGGGCGGATGGCGTCGAGGCTGCGCATCTCCGGTTCGGGGCCGAAAATGCCGGGGCCGTACTCAAAGCCGAGGCGGGATTCCGAAAGACGAAGCGACAGGCCAGGGTCAAAATCGAGCGGGCGGGGCATCAGGCTTCTCCACGAACATAGGCTTTGATTGTGGCAAGCGGCTTTTTCGCGGGGACGGCAGGACGGATGACGTAAGGGCCCACGGCAGCGGGAACGACAAAGGTTTCAGCGTAGTGCACGGTCATGGGTGGAAAAGCATTCGTTGGGCTCTCAACAGTTGCCGCCTCTCCTTCCACCAGATTGAGCACATTCAGATTGCCGCGTGTGTGGTGGGAAACGGGAGCAGTGAACCAGTGCCGGCGCGTCTCGATGAACTCGAACTGGTGCAGGCCTGTGCGCTCCTCACGCCAGCCGTCGCCGAAGCCGAGAGGTACTTCCTGGTTAATCAAATGCTGGCGAACCCAGGCCGTGGTACGCTCCCACTGAATGTTCTGAAGGCCGTGCTCGATGTGGATGGGACGCGGGCGGCCATCGAGACCCAAGCGCCCCCAATCCCACAGCTTGAAGGTGAAGATGTAGGGGGTTGCGCTGATCTCGAGAACCATACTGTTGCGGCCGGAGCAGTGAACTGTGCCGGCGGGAATAAGGAAATGGTCATGCTTACGGGCGGGCCAGAAATTCACGTACTTCTCAGGGGAAAAAGGCGGTCCGCCGGCTTGGGCAATACGAAGGTCGGTGGCCATTGCACAGGAATCGACTCCCTCTCGCAGGCCGAGGATGACCGTGGCATCGGGCGCGGCATCCAGCAGGTAGTAGCTCTCATCCTGGGTATAGGAAAGGCCGAAGTGCTGGCGGATATAGGTGCGCAAGGGGTGAACCTGGAGCGAGAGATTTCCGCCTTCCATGGTGTCGAGAAAATCGAAACGGATGGGAAACTCCGCACCGAACTGACCCAGAATCAGCTCGCCGAGGAGTTGTTCCGGCTGCTCATGCACCAGCGTTAAGGCAGGTAATTCAAATTGGCGGGAGCCGAAGCGGAGCGCCAGACTATTTTCCTCCGGCACACAATTGAAGCACCAGGCGTAATTCTGAGGACCCTCTGGGAGACCCAAGTGGCGCCGCATCCACTGACCTCCCCATGGGCCGGGATCAAAAAACGGAACCAATGAGAACGGCCGGTGACTCACAGTCGCGAGGGCGTTCCGGAGTGTAGGTCCGGCAAGCATGGCGGGCTGTTCTGGCAAATTACCGTCGATCCAGAAGTCTACCTGCTGATAGAGCTGATGCCGTTTGGTGTCGGCGGCGCGCCAATCAATAAAGTAAGCGCGCTTATAGAGCTGCGACGGTGAATCGGCTGCATTCTCGAGTCCCAGATTGGGGGTCAGGCCGCGGCGCTGACGTTGCTGGATCTCCCAGCGAGAGACATCGACATAGAGCAGCAGGTCCCAGAATGGCATGAGCAGAGTGGCGCCGGTGCCGATGGCAACGACGCGGCCGCTCTTTTCCCCTGCAGTTCGGCGGGCATGCTGAATCTTTTCGAGATCGAAGAAATCGTCGAGGGTGACAGGGACCATCCGCGCAAAAACAGGATCATCGCCCAGCACAGCTGCAAACTTCTCTTTGATGGCCGAGGCGGGGAGCATGCAGGCGGCACTCTGCAGAACGAGTTCCGGTGAGAGCCGGGGAACAAGTTCCCGCAGCAAGGGTTCGAGGGTTACGCCGGGATAGCACTCAATGGCGATGCGGCGGGCCGGGGCACAGGCGCCTAGAAGATCGAGGATCTCTTCCCAACCGGCGGCACAGTCCTGGTCAGATCTTGAGATCAGCACGGCGGGGTGCTTGTCGAAAGTGGATGGAGAGGTCAGAGACTAGACTCCAGGAGTGGGATGGCCCCAAGAAGCGCGGCATTGGAGCCGAGGGAGGCTGCCCGCAGGGGAACGGTCCGGCCGGGAGTCCAGGCGTGGGCGGCGACGTGCTCCTGTAGACGGGGGAGGATTTGCGCGGCACGCTTGAGCACCGCCCCTCCAAAGACAACGACTTCAGGATCGTAGGCATGAATCAGTGCGACTGTGAGGGCAGACCAGACGCGCAGACACCGGTCGAGCGCGGCCTGGGCAGGTCGATCGCCAGCTTCGGCAGCCTGAAACAGCTCGGCGAAACTGATAGAAGGTCGGCTACTGAGAATACCCTCCGCGCTGCCGGCCTGTTCGCGATAGATATCGGGGAGGAACGCGGTGGAGGCTTCGGATTCAGCACAGCCGCGGTTGCCACATGAACAGAGCCGGCCATCGAGAACGACGGGAAGATGACCACCGATGGTGCCGGCGAGACCATGTCTGCTCTGCAGAAGACGGCCGTCAAGCAGAGCTGCGGCTCCGACACCACTGCCGAGCGTGACCATTACAGCATCCTGCGTTCCCTGGGCCGCACCAAAGCCGTGTTCGCCGAGGAGAGCCAGACGGGCATCGTTTTCAATGAGGAATGGGAGCTTGAAACTGTGCTCACACCATGCCCGAAGATCCAGATCACCTGCATCACTGAACTTCCCGTTTGTGGCGAGCACTCGATTTTCCCGCGCGCTGACGATCCCGCAGAAGCCCAGAATGACGGCGGCACAATGGGCGATCTCGACTTGAGAAGAACGGAGTAGGTCATGGAGCGTTTGGCTGAGTGTCGGAAGCAACGGGGCCAGACTGAGTGCGCCATCGGCGGCAACGGTTTTGCCGGCAAGAATGGCACCGTCGCGCACCACAGCGCACGCCGCATGAGACCCACCCAGGTCGATGGCGAGGGCGGTCAGACCAGGCAAGGCGCACCGTTCCGCACAACCATGCGACGGCTGAATCCGGTCGCACGGATTCCGGCATAGTCGTATCCCGCATCGCTGGGCCAACTGGCAAGGAAGACCAGCGGCTCGTCCCCTGTATTTACCGCACGATGAGCGACGTTGCCAGGAATGTAATGCACAGTTCCCGGAGTCATGGACTGGCTGCGGGTATGGCCGTTTTCATCCATAAGCAAGAGCGCACCGACCCCTTTGACAGTGGCATAGAATTCGGCCCTGTCGCGAATATGGTGGTAGTGGCCGTGGGTCATGAAGTATTCCTCACCCACGCGGCCCGGCCGCAGCACAGTGGTACCCCAAAAGAGTCCGCCGAGAGTCCCGTCTGGCACCGGTTTCCAGAACTGGACGCGGTAGACCTCGGTTGCGGGATTCATTGTGCGCCACGCGGATTCGTCCTGAAAGATGCCCGGAAGCTGGCCAAGGGTCTTTACGGACTCCTCAATGCCCTCTCCGGCGAGGGTGCCGGAAGTCCAGTCGATCAAAGTGGCATGGGGATGGTCGTGGGAATTTATGATCATCTGTGGCAACTATAATCGCCCAAATGCCCGTTTTCAACTCAATTGCGCATAAAGGCGATTTTTCCTACGTGTGATTCACAGCGCCAGGGGCGATCTCCGAAATGAAGAACAGCGCAATCAGCGAGGTCGAGCCGATCGCCATTCCTGCGAGCAGACGTGCTAACAAAAGCTGCGCGAATCCAGCGCAGAAAGCCGTGCAGAGCGCCGCTGTGCAGAATAGCCCTCCGGCTCCGAGCAGAACGAGGCGGTGTCCATAGCGATCACTGGACCATCCTGCCAAGGCCGCGCCTGCGGCGCAGCCCCCAAAGCAGCATCGTGGGAAGCATCTCCGTCGGAGCAAGGTCAGATGGAAGCTGGCCCGCAGAAAGATCAGCGCGCTATTCATCACGCCCACGTCGTATCCAAGGTCAACCCGGCTGTTGCCGCACTTGCCGCCGCGCGTACCACGAAGAGGGATGTCTTTCTATCTGGGCGCATCGTTTTGTTTGGGTATGCAGCTCAGCCAACTAACATTACTAAGGCAATCGCAGGCTCTTCAGGCATGAGAGATTCTTACCTTCCTTACGCATTGCTGAGTGCTCGGTTACCGTGTCACTGAATCGAACAAAACTAACTACAATCGTCATGTGCCTTCTGCTGTCATCGCGCCTTCGCAGTCTGCTGCCGAGCCGCGGCTGCGCTGGCTCTTTCTGGACCTGAACTCTTATTTTGCCTCGGTCGAGCAGGAGCTGCGGCCCGCGCTGCGGGGACGGCCGGTGGGTGTGGTACCGATGATGGCGGACACGACCTGCTGCATTGCCGCGAGCTACGAGGCCAAGGCGTTTGGCGTGCGCACGGGAACGCAGGTGGCCGAGGCGCGGAGGCTTTGCCCCGGCATCGAGTTTGTGGAGGCGCGCCACGAGCTCTATGTCGAATACCACAATCGCATCATCGAGGCGGTGGGGCGGTGCGTGCCGGTCTCCGCCGTGCTGTCGATTGATGAGATGGCCTGCGCGCTGGTTGGGCTGGAGC
>CAYQYM010000234.1:0-4519 GCA_964421715.1 uncultured Acidipila sp. | reverse complement strand
CAGCAGGTGCGCACCCTTGACAGCCAGGTGCCGATCATCGTGATGACGGCCTGGGCCAACGTCGAACTGGCGGTCGAGGCCATGCGCCGCGGCGCGCAGGACTTCATCCAGAAGCCGTTGGACAACGCCCGGCTGCTCTGCATCCTGCGCACCCAGATTGAGCTGCACGCCATGCTGCGGCGCACGCAACGCCTCGAGGCGGAAAATCGCCTGCTGCGAACGCAGGCTGCCTGAGTTGATTGCGACCGCGCCCGCCATGCAGCCCGTGCTCGGGATGCTCACGCGCATCGGTCCTTCAGACGCGAACGTCCTCATCACCGGCGAGCACGGCACCGGCAAAGAGGTCATCGCGCAGACGCTGCACGCGCTCTCCCGCCGCGCGCAGCGCTCGCTTGTGGCTGTGAACACCGGCGCATTGCCGGAAGGCACCTTCGAGAGCGAGCTCTTCGGTCACGTGAAGGGAGCCTTCACTGATGCGCGCGCGGAGCGCATCGGCCGCTTTGAGATGGCGGACGGCGGCACGCTGTTTCTGGATGAAATCGCCAACGTGCCGCTGCGCCAGCAGGCCAAGCTGCTGCGCGTGCTCGAGACCGGGGAGATGGAGCGCGTTGGCTCCTCGAAGATGCGCCGCGTCGATGTCCGGGTGCTCTCGGCCACCAACGCTGACCTGCACGCCGAGGCCCAGGCGCAGCGCTTCCGTCCGGATCTCCTCTTCCGCCTCAACACCGTTGGGATATATCTTCCCCCGCTGCGCGAGCGCCGCGAAGACATTCAGCTGCTGGCCGCGCACTTTCTCTCCCGCTATGCCGCGCGTTATCGCAAGCAGGTGGCCGGGCTTGAGAAGCGTGCGCTTGAGGCCATGCTGCTCTATCACTGGCCGGGCAACGTCCGCGAACTGAACCACACCGTCGAGCGCGCGGTGCTCATGGCGCAGGGTCCGCAGGTGGAGCTCGCCGACCTGGGATTGAGCGCGCCGCGAGGCGCGCAGCCGTCCGTGGACGAGATGAGCCTTGAGAGCATGGAGACGCTGCTCATCCGCAAGGCGCTGGCGCGCGCCAGCGGCAACGTGAGCCACGCGGCGGAGGCCCTGGGCCTGAGCCGCGGCGCGCTCTACCGGCGCATGGAAAAGTACGGCATTTAGATTGAGCAGTCCGGCGGCCAGGCCTCCGCCGGGCGCGGCACGATAAAATCTCGCCACAAGCCCCTATGCCCACGCAGAGCGCGAAAGCCGCGGCACGTTTCAGTTTCGAGACGCGCCTGCGCCTCTATGCCGCGCTCCTCTGCCTGCTGCCCTTGCCGCTGCTGGGCATGCTGCTTTATGTGGAGCACGCATCGCTGGCCGGAGCGGCCGGGCTCCTCGTGCTCACGGCGCTTGTCCTGCTCATCAGCTTCTCGCTTTTCGTGGATTACGCTGTGCGCCCGTTGCAGACGCTGGCCAACGTGGTGGCGGCGCTGCGCGAGGAGGACTACTCGTTCCGCGCGCGGGGCGCAAGCTCCGGGGATGCGTTCGGCGAGCTCGCCATGGAAGTCAACAGCCTTGCCGATATGCTGCAGGCCCAGCGCCAGGCCGCGCTTGAAGCCACCGCCCTGCTGCGGCGCGTCATTGCGGAGATGGACGCGCCGGTGCTGGCCTTCGATCAGCAGGAGCGACTGCGGCTTGTGAATCCAGCCGCCGAGCGCGTCTTTGGCCTCAGCGCGGCGCGCGACCTCGGCCTCCCCGCACGCGAGCTGGGCTTGACCTCGCTGCTTGTCATGAAGCAGCACGGCCTGCTCGACCTGGCCGGCGCCGGCACCCGCCCAGGAGAATCGCCCGAAGCCGGCAACCCCGAGGGCAAGAGCCAGGGCCGCTGGCCGGCCCGCTGGATGGTTCGCCGCAGCACCTTTCGACAGCGCGGCGTGCCGCATGTGCTGCTGCTGCTCTCTGACGTAAGCACGGCGCTGCGCGAAGAGGAGCGGCTCGCATGGAGACGGCTCATCCGCGTGCTCGGCCACGAGATCAACAACTCGCTCGCACCCATCAAGTCCATCGCCGGCAGCCTGCGCGCGCGCATACCGCAGCAGGAGAGCGCGGAGGACCTCGCGCGTGGCCTCGGCATCATCGAGACGCGTGCCGAGTCGCTCAACCGTTTCGTGCAGGCCTATCGCCAGTTGGCCCAGTTGCCCGCGCCGGCGCCGCGGCCTGTCTCGCTGGCGCCGCTGCTGGAGCGCATCACACGCCTGGAGACGCGGCTGACGGTCGAGCTCGGCCCGGTGCCCGATGCTATCCTGCTTGCCGACCCCGATCAGCTTGAGCAGTTACTGATCAATCTCATCCGCAATGCCGTAGAGGCAGCCATGTCCATGGCGGAGGAGAGCGCCGGCGCGCCTGCACCGCAGGTGCGCCTCCATGCGCTGGTCGAGCCCAACGCGGCGCGACTGTTCATTGAAGACAACGGGCCGGGCATCAGCAATCCCGCCAATCTCTTCGTGCCCTTTTACACAACCAAGAAGACAGGCACCGGCGTGGGCCTTGCGCTGGTGCGCCAGATTGCAGAGGCCCACGGCGGCACGGTTGAGCTTCGCAATCGCGCGGAAGCCTCCGGCTGCATCGCCGAGGTCACGCTGCCAATCGCCAGGCCCGGGCCAGAGTGAGCCGCCGCTGCCTGGCTACGGCACCACCGGCAGGTCGATGTGCGAGCTGCCGTAAATCCGCTGCGCTGCCGGCTTGTAGGCCGCGGGTGCCGCCGTCATGATATTCGGCACAAAGGTCTGCGGATTGCGGTCGTAGAGCGGGAACCAGCTGCTCTGCACCTCCACCGCCACGCGATGCCCCTTGAGAAAGACGTGATCCGCCCCGTTCAGGCTGAAGCGGAACTCGGTCGCCTTGCCGGGTGTCAGCGCCGCGGGATGATCGCGCCCCGCCACGTACCGCCCGCGCACGGGGTCCTCGGCAATCATCAGCCGGTACCCGGACATCTTGCCCAACGCAGGGTCGTCCGGATACACATCGATCAGCTTCACAATCCAGTCGCTGTCGCTGCCCGAGGTCGAAGCGATAAGATCGGCCGCTACCTCTCCGGTGATCGTGAGGTCGTGGTCGAGCACCGGCGTCTGCCACCGCGCCACATCCTTGCGTCCGTCCAGAAATCGCTGGTCCTGTGCCAGCCACGTGTACCAGCCTGAGCCGCCGGGCGCATACGTGGCCTCGACCGGCCGCTTGCGATAGGGCACCGGGTCCGCCGGGTCTGAGACATACTGCACGAATCCCGCGCCCGGCTTGTCGAAGCTCAGCGTGCCGTCGCTGCCCAGGTAAAGAGCCCGCACCTTCGCCTGGGGCGGCGGCCAGTGGCTGTAGCGCATCCACCGGTTCGTGCCGGTCTGGAACGAGGCCGTGTCCTCAAGGTCGAAATCCTGGCTCGTCTTTCAGATAGTGCGCGAAGAAGGGTGCCTCGATCTCCTTGCGGAACTGGTCGCCCGTGGCCGCGCCAAAGTCAAGCTGGCCCAGGTGCCGCGTCGTGCTGGCCCACTGTCCATGGTTCCACGGGCCGAGCGCGAGAAACACCTGGTGCTCGCGGTCCTCTGGCTCCAGCGCCGCGTACTCGGCCTGCGGCCCCCACATGTCCTCCTGGTCCCACCAGCCGCCCACCTCCAGCGTGGGAACCGCCGCATGCTTCAGGTGCGGTTCAACTGCACGCGATTGCCAGAACGCGTCATAGGCAGGATGCGCCAGGAATGCCTGTGTCGTCGGCAGGTTCAGCGTTCCGCCCGCTCGCGCCGCGGAGGCGAACGACCCTGCCTTGAGGAAGTAGGCGTATGCATCCTCGCTCATCTTCGCAAAGCTGTTCTCCTTCGAGCTCTCCATCCCGAGCACGTAGTCATAGCCGTAGGTCTGGCGAAACGTCCCGTTGTGGAAGAAGTCATCGCCGATCCAGACGTCGGTCATTGGGGCCTGCGGTGAGATCGCCTTCACCGCGGGATGAGGATCGATGCCGGCCTCAATGGCCAGGAATCCCGTGTAGGAGATGCCGGAGACGCCCACGCGCCCGTTGTTCTCCGGCACATTCCTAAGCAGCCATGCCACGGTGTCATATGCGTCCGTGCTCTCGTCCACCTGCTTCGGATCGCTGTGATCGGCCATTGGCCGCATCATCACGAACCTGCCTTCCGAGCCGTAGCGGCCGCGAATGTCCTCAAGCACAAAGATGTAGCCGCTCTGCGCCAGCTCGGGCAGCCGCTCGCCAATGCTCTCAGGCGTATTGTCGCTGACGCCATAGGGCGTTCGCTGCAGCAGAAAAGGCAGCGGCTCGTGTGTGTCCGTGGGACGCAGAATCACCGCGTGCAGCTTCACGCCGTCCCGCAGCGGGATCATCGCCTCCTGGCGGCTGGAGGGCCGGGAGCGGTTCGGCACCGGCGTGTCACGGATCTTCTCCGCCTGCGTCTCGGCCGCCGCGGGACCAAACTTCAGCCCGGTTATCGCGCCCGCTCTGTCCGCAACAAACTGGAATCTGACCGCGGTCTCCGACTTCAGGTGAAACAGCCC